>JALZHR010000320.1 GCA_030860665.1 Acidobacteriota bacterium | reverse complement strand
AATCGGCACGAGCGAGGTTTTATCTTCCGAGACGGCGGTGGAAAACACCATTTCAGCCGTTATGAGAAACGCGCCGACGGCGGTTATCACAAATACGGCTAGTTAAACTATAGCCAGGCTGTTAGTGACCGTAAAGAAAATAAAAGCCTGCCGCTGCAATGACGGCAGGCTTTTATTGGCTATCCCGCACAAGACAAAAGCGGATAATTCTTTGGCACAACCGTTTGCCGATAACCGTCAAAACACAAAAACTTTTCAGATAGGACGACGAAACTTGACCTTTTCGTCCTTCAATCTATAATTGAATATTCGTGGCTGGGTAGCTCAGCTGGTTAGAGCGTGGGATTCATAACCCCAAGGTCGGGAGTTCAAGTCTCCCCCCCGCCACCATAATTTACTGCGGTTTTTCAGAGAAGCGTCACGGCTTCTTTTCTTTTTGCCGGTAATGTTCTTTCCGGTGACAATTCGCGCATAAAACCCGGCATTCGGCGATTTTCTCCTGTAGTTGAGCCTGACCCGGTCGGTCTCTGCGAGCGCGGAGATTACATAGATAAAAGCGTTTTCGGCACGAGCGTTTTCGGCGGGCGCGGCGCGGCGCAACCTTTTCTTTTGCGCGTTTCGTGCTAAGATATTCGCCATGAAGATTTGTCCCAGATGTCACTCTTCATATTCCGACGAAACCCTGAATTTTTGCCTGACGGACGGCGTTCCGCTGATTGCCGAAGCGGCTTCGGTCAGCGGCGGCGCGTCGCAGCAGCTTTCCAGTAGTCAGCATTCGTGGCAGGAGGCTGAGACTCTGCACGACAGCGGCTTTATTTTTCCGGCGGCTGTAACCGGCGGCGAACATACGACTTCGCCGAATTCCGGCTCGCCGACTTTCGCTTCGTCCGCCTCGCATACAGCCGCCGTCGTCGACGTCGTTCCGCCGCGAAAATCTTCAAACCGCGTCCTGCCGCTGATTGTCGGAGCGCTTCTAGCCGCCGGGCTGGCGGGCGGCGCTTTCTGGTATTTCGGCGGGCAAAAAGACGAAAATTCCGCGATTAATTCGCGGTCTTCGATTCCGAGCGTCACGGTCGAAGTCAAAAAAACTTCCGTCGCGCTCTCCGGCGAGCAGGAAAACCAGATTAAAAAAGAAATCACGCAGATGATTGAAACGTGGCGCTCGTCGATTGAAAAGCACGACATCGACACGCATATCAAAGCCTACGTCGCCACGCTGGAGAATTATTACAAGGAAAGCGGCATTCACCGCGAGCACGTCCGCGCCGACCGCCTGCGCGCCTTCGAGCGTTACCCGACTATCAGCCTCCAGATTGATAATATGAAAATCACGCCGCATTCGCTCGAATCGGCGACCGTCGTTTTCGACAAAACCTGGACGTTTAAAAGACCGCAACGAACCTCGACCGGCTCGGTCCAGCAGGAAATGGAGCTTATCAAACAGAACGGCAGATGGCTGATAAACGGCGAAAAGGACGCCAAGGTTTATTACATCAACAACCGCGACAACCCGCCCGAAGAAGACAACGCCAATCAAAACGCCAACAGCGGCAGCGGCAATTCCAACACGAATTCAAATTAATGAGTGACGGCTTTGAAATCTTTATTCGCGACGCCGCCAATAAAGACTGCGCGAGCGTGCAGAATCTCGTTTTCGGCATTTTGCGCGAATACGATTTGACGGTCGAAACGGGCGGAACGGACGCCGACCTCGCCGACATCGAGGCGAATTATACGAAGCGCGGCGGCGTGTTCGAGGTTATCGAAGACGCCGAGGGAAATCTGCTCGGCACAATCGGGCTGTATCCGCTCGATGCGGAGACGGTCGAGCTGCGGAAAATGTATTTCGCCCCGAAACTGCGCGGGCGCGGCGTCGGCAGGCTGATGCTGGAAAGAATGATTGAAAAAGCCCGCGCGCTCGGCTTTAAGCGCATCTATCTGGAAACGGCGAGCGTTCTGAAGGAAGCCGTAGCGCTCTACGAAAAATACGGTTTTCAGCCGACGAACGAAGGAATTCACAGCGCCCGCTGCGATACGGCTTACTTTCTGGAACTGGATAAATGAATTCCCGAAAATCTCCGCCCGCGCCCTGCGCCGTTATTTAAAATCGAGCGGAAAATTAATTCTATGACAAACCATACAGATTTTGACGATTTATCCCGAAAAACCGTTCAATCCGGCGGCGCGATGGAAGACCTGAATAATCTTTACGGGCACGTCTTTTCGCTTTCGGAATGGTATTTTATCGCGCGCGGCGAATTTCCCGACGTCAGCCCGTATATCGCGTCAAACGCCGATTACGCCGACGGAAAATATATGATTCGGGCTTTTACCGATAAGGAACGGCTGCATCGTTTCGCGAAGGAAAACAATCTGACCGGCGCGGACGGCGAGGTTCTGACACTGGACGTTCCGACCGCCGGTATCGTCGATTATCTCGAACAATTTATTCCCTACAACGTTCACGGAATCTGGTTTAATTCCGACAGCGGCAGCGAAGGATTTTTCGCGCCTTTGAGCCAACTTCGCCCGATTAAAGAACATCTCGAAAGAATAAACTGGCGGAAACCGGCTGGAGATTGATTGATTAATGAAAGCGCTCAGATTTTTGGACAATAATTTAAGCCTCGCCGAGATTCCCGCGCCGAACGGCGAAACGGAAGCCCTCGTGCGCGTTTTGAAATCGGGCATCTGCAACACCGATTTGGAAATCGTGCGCGGCTACGCCGGTTTTCAGGGCACAATCGGTCACGAATTCGTCGGCGTGGTCGAAGAATCGAAAGAAGCGCCGCATTTAACCGGCAGGCGCGTCGTCGGCGAAATCAACGCGGGCTGCGGCGTCTGCGATTTATGCGCCGCAGGCGACGCGCGGCATTGCCCGAAGCGGACGGTTCTCGGAATCGTCGGGCGCGACGGCTGTCACGCGGAATTTCTGACTCTGCCCGCGCGAAATCTTTTGGAAGTTCCCGAAAACGTCTCAGACGAAGAAGCGGTTTTCGCCGAGCCGCTCGCCGCCGCTTTCGGCATCACCGAGCAAATCGAGATTTTTCCCGACACGCGCGTCGCCGTCATCGGCGACGGCAAGCTCGGCACGCTCTGCGCGTGGAGCCTGGCTTTAAAATCCAACGAGGTCGTGCTCGTCGGCAAACATCGCGAAAAGCTCGCCGTCGCCGCGCGAAAAGGCAGCGTCGAAGGCGTTTTGCCGGATGACGCCGCGAAAATGAAAAAGCGCTTCGACGTCGTAGTCGAAGCCAGCGGCTCGGAATCGGGTTTCGGGCTGGCGCTGGATTTAATCAAGCCGCGCGGCAAATTAGTTTTAAAATCCACGTTTCAGGGCGCGCCGCGTTGGGAAGCGTGGCGCGTCGTGGTGGACGAAATCACGATTGTCGGCTCGCGCTGCGGGCGGTTTGCCCCGGCGCTGGATTTATTAAAAACGAAGCGGATAGATGTCGCCGATTTGATAAGCGAAGAGTTCGCTTTAGACGACGGCGTCCGCGCCGTCTCGCGCGCGGGCGAAAAAGGCGTGATGAAAGTGCTTTTGTCAATTAAAAATTAAAAATTACGAATTACGCGAAGATTAATTTTTAATTTTTAATTCTTAATTCTTAATTGCCTTAAGTAATTCGTAATTCGTAATTGCCTTTTGCTATACTCTGAAATACAAATTTTACTCGCCGAAAAGATTTAGGAGAAATACGGCTTATGACTGACGGATATTCCGGAAGAAGAGAAATAAAAAAACAGGTTTTGCGCGGAAAGCGTGTGTGGTTTGCGGTTTTAGCCTCGGCGTGCTTGTTGGTCGCGTCAGGCATTGTTTTGGGCTGGATGGCGGCGGGCAGTCGTTTTAGCGCGACTGCGGAAACGCCCGCGAATCTGCGGGTTGCGCCGGAAACTCTTTCGGCTTCGTTCGCCGAAGTCTCCAGAAGGGTCGAACCGGCGGTCGTCAATATCGACACGAAAGGAAAAGTGCCGGAAGTTTCGCTCAAAGGCGAGCAGCAGACCGAGCCTACCAACCCGGACGATATTCTGGAATATTTCAAGCGCCAGCTGCCGCGCCGCCCATCCTATTCGGTCGGCAGCGGTTTTATCGTCGATAAGGCGGGCTATATCCTGACGAATTTTCACGTTATCGACGACGCTTCGCGCATTTCCGTCCGCCTGCAAAGCGGCGAGGAGTATATCGCGAAAATTATCGGGACGGACGAGGAAACCGATTTAGCCGTTTTGAAAATCGAAGCCGGAAAGGATTTGCCGACCGTGAAGCTGGGCGATTCGGACGCCGTGCAGGTCGGCGATTGGGTTCTGGCAATCGGCTCGCCCTTCGGCTTGGCGCAGACCGTGACGGCTGGAATCATCTCGCAGACGCGCCGTGAAACGCCTTATGCCACCTCGTTTCAGAGATTTATCCAGACGGACGCGGCGATTAATCGCGGCAATTCCGGCGGTCCGCTCGTCAATATGAACGGCGACGTTATCGGCGTCAATTCGCAGATTGCTTCGACCACCGGCGATTACAACGGCATCGGCTTTGCGCTGCCGTCGAAGGAAGCGGCTTACGTCTACCAGCAGATTCTGGCGCACGGCAAAGTCCGGCGCGGCTATCTCGGCGTCAATCTCGATTCGGTCAAGGCGGAATTTGCGAAAATTTACGACCTCGGCGAAACGAAAGGCGCAATCGTCACCGACATCCGCGACAAGCAGGGCGCGGCGTCGAAAGCCGGTCTGCAAATCAACGACATTATCACGGAATTCAACGGCGAAGCGGTAGCCAGCGCGCAGGATTTGATTGCCAAGGTCGCCGCGACCGAGCCGCAGCGCGAAATCAATATCGTCTATCTGCGCGAAGCGGGCGACAAGCTCGAACGCCGCACGACCGTAATCAGGCTCGGCGAGCGTCCTTCAAACAACGCCGCCGCAGCCGAAACCGACGCGTCAAGAAAAAAACTGAGCGTAAACGGCGACGGCGAAACGTCGAGCGCGCCGACGACGCCCTTCGGTCTGACGCTGGCTGAGATTACGCCGCAGCTGGCGACGACCTACAAGCTCGAAGGACAAACCGGGCTGGTTATCAAAAACATCGACCCGGCGAGCTTTATCGCCGATTTGAAAGCGACCAACGGCGCGGACGCTCTCAACGCGGGCGATTTGATTCAGCGCATCAACCGCGTCGGCGTCACCGATTTGAAAACTTTTAACGACATCGTCGGAAAATTAAAAACCGGCGACGCCGTCGTTCTGCACGTCGCCAGCTACAACAAATTCACGCGCGCCGTGCAGCAGAGAATCGTTCAGTTTACCGTTCAATAATTAAAACCGGTGATAGGTGATAAGTGATAGGTGATAAGGAAAAACTTCTTATTCCCTATCACTTATCACTTATCACCTATCACTTAAAAAATGGCAAAAGCAACAGCAGAAGCAAAATCGAAAAAAACCAACGGCAAAGCATCAACCAAAACTTATTACAACTATATCGGCGGCGAGTGGGTGAAATCCGCTTCCGGCGAGTGGTTTGAAAACAGAAATCCGGCGGACACAAACGACGTTATCGGGCGGTTTCCGTCTTCAAACGAGGAAGACGTCAACCGCGCGGTCGAAGCGGCGAAAGAGGCGGCGACCAAATGGCGTCTGACGCCCGCGCCGCGCCGCGCTGAGATTCTTTATCGCCTGGGCGAAATCCTGGCGAAAAACAAAGACCGCTACACGCGCGAGATGACGCGCGAGATGGGCAAGGTTTTAAAGGAAGCGGGCGGCGACGTGCAGGAGGCGATTGACTGCACCTATTACACGGCGGGCGAGGGCAGACGCCTGCACGGCTTTACCACTCCGGCGGAAATGCCGAACAAATTCGCGATGTGCGTCCGCCAGCCGGTCGGCATCTGCGGGCTGATTACGCCGTTTAATTTCCCGATGGCGATTCCCTCGTGGAAGCTGATTCCCGCTTTAATTTGCGGAAACACGGTCGTTTTGAAATCCGGCGAAGACGTGCCGCTTTCGGCTCTGAATCTGGTCAAGGCGTGCGAAGAAGCCGGGATTCCGAAAGGCGTCGTCAATCTTATCAACGGCGACGGCGGCGAGGTCGGTCCGCCGCTCGTCAGTCACAGGGACGTGCGCCTGATTTCGTTCACCGGCTCGACCGATACGGGCAGAATCGTCGCCGAAGAATGCGCGCGGCTGAACAAAATCGTTTCTCTGGAAATGGGCGGCAAAAACGCGATTATCGTGATGGACGACGCCGACCTCGACAACGCCGTCGAAGGCTCGCTCTGGGGCGCGTTCGGAACCAGCGGGCAGCGCTGCACCGCCTCGTCGCGTCTGGTCGTGCACAAAAAAGTTTATAAAAAGTTCGTCGAAAAACTGGTCGAGAAAGCAAAACGGCTGCGCGTCGGAAACGGTCTGGACGAAAAAACCGAAGTCGGTCCGGTCATCAATCAAGCCGCGATGGACAAGATTTTAAGCTACATCGAAATCGGTCAGAAAGAAGACAAGGCGAAGCTCGCCTGCGGCGGAAATCGCCTGACCAAGGGCGAATACGAAAACGGCTATTTTATCGAGCCGACCGTTTTCACCGACGTCGCGCCGAAAATGCGCATCGGTCAGGAAGAAATTTTCGGACCCGTCACGTCGGTCATTCCGTTTTCGACGCTGGACGAAGCCATCGAAATCGTCAACGACGTCAAATACGGTTTGTCGTCGGCGATTTACACGCAGGACGTCAACCAGTCGTTCTACGCGATGCAGGAGCTTTACACCGGAATCTGCTACGTCAACTCGGCGACCATCGGCGCGGAAGTCCACCTGCCATTCGGCGGCACGAAAGGCACGGGCAACGGTCACCGCGAAGCCGGAACGCAGGTTCTGGATATTTTCTCCGAATGGAAATCGCTCTACATAGACTATTCCGGCAAGCTGCAAAGAGCGCAGATTGATTTGGTCGAAATTTAATTTTTGAGAAAAGCCAGGCAAAAAGCTGTAAGTCGAAAAGTTTTTCGGCTTACGGCTTTTATTTTGTATACTGAAAAGCGCAAAAACCAAATCTTAGCCGGTAATAAGCGAATGAAAAGTTTACTGATTTTACTGTTTCTGTGTTTTTTCGTCGGAAGCGTTTTCGGGCAGAAAATAAAATCGCCCGACGGCAGATTCGCGCTCGATTTTAAATTGGACGAAGCCGGAACGCCCGTTTACGAGCTTTCGTTTAAAGACAAAACCGTTATTAAAGAAAGCCGTCTCGGCATCGAAGTCGCAAATCAGCCGAATTTAACGAAAGATTTTCGCATCGTTAAAACCGAAACGAGCGAAAAAGACGAAACGTGGCGACCCGTCTGGGGCGAGGTGCGCGAGATTCGCAATAATTACCGCGAATTAGCCGTAACGCTCGAACAAAATCTCGGAATGATGCCCAGGCGAACCGTCATTTTGCGTTTCCGGCTCTTCAACGACGGCTTGGGTTTTCGTTACGAATTTCCCGCGCAAAATGATTTAAAATATTTCACCGTCAAAGAAGAAAAAACCGAATTTAATCTGACCGGCGACCACAAAGCGTTCTGGATTCCGGGCGATTACGATACGAACGAATACGCTTATTCGACGACTCGGCTGAGCGAAATTCACGCTTTGCCCATCAGCCAAAAAGCTATTGAAATCGGGACTCGCGCTCCTTTTGCCGACAATGCCGTGCAGACGCCTCTGATGCTGAAATCGGCGGAAAATCTTTATATCAACATCCACGAAGCGGCGCTCATTGATTATCCGGCGATGCAGCTCGTGATAAATCGTCAAACTTTCAACCTGACGACACATCTCGCGCCGAACGCGGTCGGCTCGAAAGCGCTTTTGCAGACTCCGGCGCAGACGCCGTGGCGCACAATCATCGCCGGCGACAAAGCCGCCGATATTCTCGCCGCGAAAATCGTTCTGAATCTGAACGAGCCTTCAAAAATCGTGGATACGAGCTGGATAAAGCCGCAAAAATTCGTCGGCGTCTGGTGGGAGATGCACGTTAATAAAGCGACCTGGAATTACGCCGACGCCGGCAACATCAAGCTCGCCGAAACCGACTGGAAATCGCTGAAACCGAACGGCAAACACGGCGCGACGACCGCCAACGTCAAGCGATACATAGATTTCGCAGCGAAAAATAATATCGACGCCGTGCTGGTCGAAGGCTGGAACGTCGGCTGGGAAGACTGGTACGGCAACTGGAAAGAGGAAGTTTTCGATTTTCTGACGCCTTATCCCGATTTCGACGTCGCCGAGCTGAAAAAATACGCCGCCGGGAAAAACGTAAAACTCGTAATGCACCACGAGACTTCGTCGTCGGTAACGAACTACGAGCGGCGGCTGGACGAAGCCTTTCGTTTTATGAAGGCGAACGGCTACGACGCGGTGAAAACCGGCTACGTCGGCAGAATCATCCCGCGCGGCGAATGGCACGACGGGCAATGGATGGTCAATCATTACAACCGCGTCGCCGAAAAAGCCGCGAAATATCAGATTATGATTGACGCGCACGAGCCTGTCCGTCCGACCGGCTTGCATCGAACCTATCCGAACTGGATGACCTCGGAAGCCGCGCGCGGAAACGAGTTCAACGCGTGGAGCGTCGGCAATCCTCCGGAACACGAAACGATTCTGCCTTTTACGCGCCTCGTCGGCGGACCGATGGATTACACGCCCGGAATTTTTCAAATCAAGCTCGACGCCTATCAGGCGGGCAAAAAGGAACAGGTTCACACGACGCTGGCAAAACAGCTCGCGCTCTACGTGACGATGTACAGCCCGCTGCAAATGGCGGCTGATTTGCCGGAAAATTACGAAAAACACCCGGACGCTTTTCAATTTATCCGCGACGTGGCGGTCGATTGGGACGACACGCGAATTCTCGAAGCAGAACCGGGCGATTTCGTGACGATTGCGCGAAAGGCGAAAAACCGCGACGAGTGGTTCGTCGGCGCAATCACGGACGAAAACGCGCGCACGGCGACCGTCGCGCTCGATTTTCTCGCGCCGAATCGAACCTTTTTAGCGACCGTCTACGGCGATGACGCCAACGCTCACTGGCAGCGAAATCCGCAAGCCTACAAAATCGAAAACTTTCTGGTCGACGGTAAAACCGTTCTGAAAATAGCGCTGGCTGAAGGCGGCGGCGCGGCGATTAGTTTACGCGCGGCGACGAAGGACGATTCTCAAAAGTATAAAAATTACCGATAATGATTCAGGAAAGCATAAAATTTCCGATTAGCGGCTTTAACAATTCGCGGAAAACCACGTAAAATTGAGCAATACGTTTTTAAAAATCAAAAATACAGTTTTGGAGAGCAAAATGAAAATCGGATTGCCGAAGGAAATTAAGGATAACGAATATCGCGTCGGGCTGACGCCCGCCGGCGTCAACGCACTGGTCAACGCGGGACACGAAGTTTACGTCGAAAACCGCGCGGGCGAAGGCTCGGGCTTCGCCAACGAGCTTTACGAAAAAGCGGGCGCGACAATTCTGGATACCGCCGACGAAGTCTGGCAGACGGGCGATATGATTGTGAAGGTCAAAGAGCCGATTGCGCCGGAATACCCGCGAATGCGTGAAAACCAGCTGCTTTTCACCTACCTGCATCTCGCGCCGGAATTTGAATTGACGCGCCAGCTGCTGGAAAGAAAAGTGACGGGCGTAGCTTACGAAACAATCACCGACAAGCGCGGAACGCTGCCGCTGCTGACGCCGATGTCGGAAGTCGCGGGCAGAATGGCGGTTCAGGTCGGCGCGACCTATCTGGAAAAAATGAACGGCGGGCGCGGCATTCTGCTCGGCGGCGTTCCGGGCGTTCCGGCGGCAAACGTCGTCATTATCGGCGGCGGCGTGGTCGGCACGGAAGCGGCGAAAATGGCAGTCGGCTTGGGCGCGAAAGTGACGATTATCGACATCAATCTCGACCGCCTGCGCCAGCTCGACGACATTTTTCTGTCGAAGGTGCAGACGCTCGCCTCGTCGCGCTACGCGATTCACGAAGCGATTTCGCACGCCGATTTGGTCATCGGCGGCGTTTTGATTCCGGGCGCGGCTGCGCCGAAGCTCGTCACGCGCGATATGCTCAAGGACATTCCGAACGGAGCGGTTCTCGTCGACGTGGCGGTCGACCAGGGCGGCTGTTTTGAAACGACGCACGCGACGACGCACTCGAACCCGACTTTCTACGAGGAAGGCGTGCTGCATTACTGCGTGGCGAATATGCCCGGCGCAGTTCCGCGCACTTCGACTTTCGCTTTGACGAACGCTACTTTGCCGTATGCGCTCGCGCTGGCGAACAAGGGATTTGAAAAAGCGATTCAGGGCGACCCCGGTTTAGCCGAAGGAGTTAACACCTACGCCGGAAAGCTGACCTACGAAGCCGTCGCCACGTCGCAGAATCTCGAATACACGCCGCTCGAAAGCCTGATTGACGGCATCGCCGCCAGAGCCGCGAATTAACGGAAAATGGAAAACGGAAAATGGAAAATGAAAAACTGGTAACAGGCGGCTTTCATTTTCCGTTTTCCGTTTTCCGTTATCCATTAAAATCTTATGTCCGCGAGAATAAAAATTTTAGCTGCGCTTTATATTCTGGCGCTCGCGGGCATCGTCGTTTTGGCGGACATCAGGGAAACGCAGTATCTTTTCCGTCCGGTCAGGCGGCTTCCCTACGGCGATAAAATCGGTCATTTTCTGCTGATGGGAATGTTTTCGCTGGTCGTCAACCTGGTTTTGCGGGCGCGGACGGTTCGCCTCTTTCGGAAATTCGGCTATCTGCTCGGCAGTTTGATAGTTCTGGCAATCGTGACGGCGGAAGAATTTTCGCAGATTTTCGTGCGCGGGCGCTCGTTCGACTGGACGGATTTGGCGGCGGACTGGGCGGGAATATTTATTTTCGGCGAGCTGGCGCGCTTTTTGTCGCGCCGCGGATTTTTACGCGGTAAGTCGTTCCGCCAGCAGGCTTGAGAGCGTTTCGGCGAGTTGTCTTTTAAGATTTTCGCCTTTCAGCAGGTAAGCGTCGGCGATGCACTCGCTGGCGTTCTCCGAATTGTTTTCCAAGCCGCTCAAAATAATCAGCGGCACGTTTTTATACTTCGGATTCTGCTTCAGCATCCGGCACAAATCGTAGCCCGTCAGATGCGGCATCACGGCGTCCGCAACGACGGCGTCAAAGTCGGCGGAAAACGCCAGATTCATCGCCGCCAAGCCGTCTTCGGCAGTCGTCACGTCGTAATTCAGCCGCCCTAAAACGATTTCGAGAAAGCGTCGAATTGAAGCGTCGTCGTCGGCAAGCAGGATTTTCGTTTCGGCGGAGGGAACGGAAGTATTGCTTAGAGGCAATTTTTCTTCAAACATAAGTGCTCCGTTTGTTAAATACGTTTTGCATTTGCCAAAAATGCAAAACCATTGTTTAGCATAAAAGAATTGGCAACGGTTTGTCAATAAAATAACTCTAAGTGCTTCAAATTATTGAATTTTTCTAATGTACGAATTTGCCGTAACACCAGCAGTCACACAACTTCGCCGCCCCGGCGTTTTAATTACGGAAGTCGCGCCCGAAAGCCTGGCGGAAGAACTGGAGCTTGCGCCGAATGACCGAATCGTTCGCGTCAACGGGCGAACGGTGCGCGATTATCTGGATTTTCGGTTTCAGACGGCGGGCGAAACCGAGCTGACGCTGCAAGTGAAAAAACCGAACGGCGAAACGTGGGAGCTGGAAATCGAGCGCGAGGAAGGCGAAGATTTCGGCTTGACGTTCGAGCAAATCGTCCCGCGCCAGTGCGCCAACGAGTGTATTTTCTGCTTTTGCAAGGGCAACCCACAGGACGCGCGCCCGTCGCTTTTCGTCCGCGACGAGGACATCCGGCTTTCGTTTCTTTACGGCAATTACACGACGCTTTCCTCGATAACCGAAGACGAGATGAAGCGCATCGTCGAGCAGCGCCTGTCGCCGCAATACGTCTCGGTTCACGCGACGGATTTGAAAACGCGCGCCTACCTGCTCGGCGTCGACGAAAAACGCGCCGATATTTCCGATAAATTACAGCGCCTTCTGGACAACGACATCGAGATTCACGCGCAGGTCGTTCTCTGCCCGGAAATCAACGACGGCGTAATTCTGGAAAAAACCGCGCGCGATTTGGCGGCGCACTATCCGAAAATCGTCTCGACGGCGATTGTCCCGGTCGCGCTGACACGCTATAACACGGACGAAAGATTAACGCGCGTCACGCCCGAATTCTGCCGCCGTACAGTCCGCCAAATCGAACGACTGCAAAAGGAATTCAGAAAAACGCTCGGCGTCACCTTCGCTTTTCTCGGCGACGAGATTTATCTGAAAGCCGGCTTGCCCATCCCGTCGCGTCGTCATTACGGCAATTACCCGCAGATTGAAGACGGCGTCGGGATGATTCGCTCATTTCTGAATTCGTTCGACAAGCTGCTGAAAAAGCTGGAAGCCGACCCGCGACAGATTAACCGCAAAGACGCAAAGACGCAGAGTTTTATTGCCGAAAACGTCAGAACTCACAAACTGGCGATTGTTCCGGAAACCCGGAATTCAAAACTCAAAATTCAAAACTCAAAATCTCTTAACGGCACGATTCTGACCGGCGAAATGTTCGCGCCGATTCTGCGCCGGAAAATCGAGGAATTAAATTCTTTAATCGGCTCGAAGCTGAATGTTCTGGCGGTTAAAAACAATTATTTCGGCGGCGACGTCGCCGTCGCAGGGCTTTTGACGGGACAGGATTTTATCGCCGCGAAAGACCGAATCGAAGGCGATTTCGTCATCATCCCGCAGCACGCAATCAAATCCGACGAGCCTATTCTGCTGGACGGAATGAATTTCAACGAGCTCGAAGCGCAGTTTCCCGTGCCGGTTTACCCGATGGATTTAAAAGGCTTAATGCAGTTTATCTTAAATTAACGGCGGTTTGCCGTTTGCGGTAAATAAGGAAATGGGCGCGTAAATTATAAATTCTAAATTATCAGGCAAATTGTTTTCCGGGATAATTTAGAATTTATAATTTATAATTTCCGTTGGTTCGCAATTCACAATTTCGTTTTTCGTTCCGGACAATTTTATTTAATGTTTTTCTGCGTTTTCGGGCTTTTCGGCAGGCTCAGCAGATTGGCGAAAAGCCGGTATGCGCCCGGAACGCCCGCCGGAAGCTGGCGGAAAAACGCGTAGGAAGTGTAGACGTATTTTCCCTTTCCGATTTCCGCCGCGACCAAGCCGCCTTTATTTTCCGGCTCGTTCGGGTCGTGCGATTCGAGAAGCGGTTTATAATTCGCATCAAACGTCGAAAAGCTGTAAAGATTCCGCTCCTGCACCCAGCTTTCAAAATCCTTGTCCGTAATTTTATTCGGAAAATTAAAAACCGGATGACGCGGCTCCAGAATCGTCACCTTCGCGTTTTCGTCCGCCACGCGCGCGCCGAGTTTCGCCGGAAAAGGCAGCAGATTTTCGTATTCGGGACGCTGATACTGGACGATTAAAGTGCCGCCGTCGCGGACGTAGTCGAGAATCCGCTGATTATTTGAAACTAAATCCTGCCGCACCTGAAAGGCTCGAATCCCGGCGACAAGCACGTCGAAACGCGACAAATCGCCGCTCGTTAAATCCTTCTCGCTCAGCGTTTCGACGCTCAAGCCCATTTGCCGAATCGCTTCCGGAACGGCGTCGCCCGTGCCCATAACGTAGCCGACCCTGATGCCTGCGGGCACGGATTTCAAATCGAAGACGTTAATCGCGGCTTCGGCTGTCGTGTAATAACGATGCGTCCGGACGTGCGGGTAAGCGAGCGTGTGCATCTCCTGCGCGAGTGTTTCACCGCTTTCCATTAAGGCTTCCGCGCCGATTTTATAATTCGCGCCGGTCGACAAAGGCGGAATCGTCACATTAAAAACGATTGACGTTTTAGCGCCTTTCGTTTTCAGCTCGAAATTCGTCGCCGCGGGCTCCGCCTTCCAGCCTTGCGGCAGATTAAGGCGTGCCTGTCCTTTCATTTCGCGCGAGGCATTATTCGTCACGCCGACGGTAATCCGCCGGTTTTGTCTTGCGCGGCTGAGCGGAGCAATCAAAAGTTTCTGGTCGAGACTTAAGGAAACTTTCGGCACGACGTTTAAATCCCGGCGCACTTCGCCGCGAATGTCGTCGGCGTAGCGATATTCGAGCGGCTGGCTGAGATGAACCGATACGCCGTTAATCTCCAGACTCACCGCGCCATAGGCAACCGGATACTGGAAAGGCAAATTCCGGCTTGAGAAATCCTGCACGGCGTAGTGATAATTTTCCCGCGCCTCCTTCAGAAAATAAGGCTGCGTCAATTCCGCGCCAGACGGAACGCTGACGTTAAAATAAGCGGCTGCGACGGCTTTTTCGCGCGAGAAGGCGGCAAGCGGAGAATCGTTTTTAGGCTCTTCGGCGCGCTGAACCTTCCATCCCTGATGCTCGGAATAAAACGTGTGCAGATTAATTTTCTCGATCTTAATATTCGGAGTTTCCGGATAAAAAACCTTGACGGACGCCGGAAAGCTTTCCGTCGGCGCGACCGTTTCGCGGTCGGATAGAACCTCGATTTGAATCCCTGCCGCCAGTTTTATGGCTTCGCTGAATTGACTTATTTTTTCGGCGGCGGCGTAAGAG
>JALZHR010000289.1 GCA_030860665.1 Acidobacteriota bacterium | reverse complement strand
GGATAATACCAACAAAATAGTCAAAAACTTAATTCCCTTCGAGCCTGTTGTTATCAATCAGGTGCAGGATTTGGGGAAAATGGTGTCGGTCAGTTTCACCGGGGTAAATTCAAACTTATCGAGCAATAAAATAATACCGCGAGAAACCTTTGAGCGGCTCGAAGTTCTGACGGCGCAGGGCGAATTTAATTTTACCGGCAACGCGCGAAAATTCGCTTTATTCGCGGAAGCCGAAAGGATAAATTCGGCTTATCAGTTTGACCCTTTGTTTGCGGTTAATTGCAGTATCGTCGATCCTCTGCCGCACCAAGTTGAAGCAGTTTACAAATTTTTGCTGCCGCTACCGAAAATCCGTTTTCTGCTTGCTGACGATACGGGAGCAGGCAAGACGATTATGACCGGACTGCTGCTCAAAGAGCTTTTAATGCGCGGCACGATAGAGCGGATTTTAATCGTCACGCCCGGCGGGCTGACGAAACAGTGGCAGGAAGATGAGCTTCTTTTAAAATTTAATTTGCCGTTCAAATTGGTCAATCGCAGCATTTTTGCATCTGACCCGAATGTTTTCCAGTCTGCCGATAGAATCGTTACTTCAATTGATTTTATCAGCCGCGAAGACGTTTTGACCGTGGCGGGAAATTCTCACTGGGATTTAATAATCTTTGATGAAGCGCACAAACTTTCGGCTTACGAATATGGCTCGAAAATTTACCGTTCGCAGCGTTACGAAGCCGCTTATAAACTTTCACAGCAGTGCGAGCATCTTTTACTGCTTACTGCGACGCCGCATCGCGGGCGCATGGACACTTTCAAAATGCTGCTCCAACTTCTGGACGAGGATATTTTCGCTACCGAAGAAATCGCCAAAACCCGTATCAAAGAGCTTGAACACAACGGCATCAACAAATTTTTTATTCGCCGCCTGAAGGAAGATATGAAAAATTGGGACGGTCAGCCGTTGTTCAAAGAAAGATTTACAAAAACGACTTCTTATGAACTAACGCAAGAAGAGAAGGCTTTATATGATTCGGTGACAGCCTACCTGATTGCGAAAAAGGCGGAAGCCTCGCAATCCAAAAACATTCACGTTTCGCTTGCGCTTTCCGTTATGCAAAGACGCCTCGTAAGCTCGATTTACGCGATAAAAAACACGCTTGAACGCAGATTTAAAGCTTTACAGTCAATCGTCGAAGAAGTCCGCAAAAATCCGAATCTCTGGCAGCAGCGTCACCGGCTCGAAACTCTGGACGTTGACACGATTGACGATTACGACGAACTTGAAGACGACGAGCGTGACGCGCTCGAAGACATTCTTTCCGACCCGAAAAAGTTTAAACTCTTCACGACGGCAAAAAGCCTGCCGGAAATTCAGTCGGAAGCCGAAGAAGTCAGAAAACTTTTTCTGATGGCGGATTCACTTTATAAGAGTCAACAGGAAGAGCAAAAGTTTATTAAACTGCGTGAACTTCTCAATTCCGAAAACGTTATTAACGGCGAAAAACTCGTGCTTTTTACCGAACATAAGGACACGCTTCTTTATCTTGAAGAACGCTTGAAAAATAACGGTTATGGGGTTGTAACAATTCACGGCGGCAAGTCGGTCGATGAGAGAAGACAAGCGCAATGGGATTTTGCGAAAGCGGAAACGCAGATTCTGCTGGCGACCGATGCGGCGGGCGAAGGAATTAATTTGCAGTTTTGCCGCCTGTTGATTAACTGGGATATTCCCTGGAATCCGAATCGCCTCGAACAGCGAATGGGAAGAATTCACCGTTATGGACAAAAGGAAAACGTCCTGGTTTTCAATATGGTAGCGAGCAATACGCGCGAAGGTCAGGTGCTTGAACGACTCTTGAAAAAACTCGATGTTATCCGCAACAGCATCGGCAGCGACCGCGTTTACGACGTGATTCAGGATGTTTTGGAAGAAGTGCAGCTTTCCGAAATTATGCACTCGGTCTTCGACGGCAAACGAACGAAATTCGATGATATTATCGAACAATCCGACGAACGATTGAAACAAGAATTTTCAGAAAAAATAAATTCGCAGAAGGAACGTCTTTCGCACAGCGCGATTGATTATAAAGATGCCCGCGAGCTGAAAGAAAACTCTGACGAAAAACGCCTTCAGCCGATTTACGTCCGTTTGTTTTTTGAAAAAGCATTCCGTCATCTCGGCGGTGAGTTCACACGCGTTCGAGATTCGGTTTTCCGCATCGAAAAACTACCCGATTCGATTGCCGAAGCTTTGAAGAAAGACTACAACATCTTTGCCGATATTCGCCAACTGCAATTTTGTTTCGACAAAAGTTTTTTCTTCGACTATCGCTCTGCTGGCGAATTAGGCGCGGTTCATTACATCAATCCCGGCTATCCGCTATTTGATGCCGTCATCAAAGTGATTCGCAAAACTTGCAGAGAGGAGATGCTGAAAGGAACGATTCTCGTGTCACCGGATGAAAAAGAAGATTATTTCGCCTTTTTTGTCAGGAGTCAGATTACGGATAATCGCCAGAGCAAACACAGCGAGAATATTACGGATGAACGGCTCGTATTAGTCAGTCAATCCAAAGACGGCAATTTTCAAATTACATCCGCCGCCAAATTTATTGATTTGCATCCGCCGACCGATTTCGCTAAATCTCCCGAATTACCCGCAGTTCTGGGCAATGACGAAGTGGTTAAATGGTGTTTTAATGAAATCACGCTAAAACAACTGGATGAAACTTATGAACGGGTAGTTAATGACGCCGCCAAACGGCGCGAGTATCTGGAAACGGCATTTACTCATGTCATTGTCGATTTGCAATCTGAAACTACTGAAATGCAGAGAAAAATACTGCTCGGTGACATAACTGTGCAGGAAAAAGTTCAAAAAAATCAAACTCGTATCAATGAACTTATCGCCAAAAAGAAAACGCGTCTCGCCGAACTCGAACGAATGACCGAAATTGCGCCGAAGCTGCCCGAAGTTCTCGGCTGTGCCTATGTTGTCCCGCTCACGCAAATTGAATACAGCGGGCATTACGGGATGAGCCGCGACGATGAAGCCGAGGCGATTGCCATGAACGCGGCGATAAATTATGAAATTGAAAACGGCTGGCAGCCCGAAGACGTTTCCGCCAATAACGAAGGATATGATATTCGCAGCATCAATTTTGACCATCTTAAACGCTATATCGAAGTAAAAGGTCGTAGCGGCGCAGATGGCAGCATAATGGTTTCAGAAAACGAGATGAATCGCTTAGCGCAGCTCGGCGATTCTGCATGGCTCTATATTGTGATAAACTGCAAAACTGCGCCGGAACTTTTTCGCATCCAGAATCCGGCGAAAAATCTCAGATTTCAGGAAAAGTCTAAAGGCGTGCAATTCTTTCTGCCGATGGCTGAATGGCAATCTAAATTAAACAGTTAAACTTTAAAGTTTATGTCTCAACCGAAAAAACTTATCGAAGTGGCAATGCCAATTAAGGAAATTTCTGCCGAAAGCGTGCGCGATAAATCCATCCGTCACGGGCATATTTCCACTCTGCATTTGTGGTGGGCGCGTCGCCCGCTTCCCGTCTGTCGCGCAGTGGTCTTTGCCTCGCTGGTTCCCGACCCGTTAGATGAAAATTGTCCGCAGGAATTTTGCGATGCGGTTGAAATTTTGCTTGGCGCTAAAAACAATATCGGCGACCCGTATAAGCCTTATTCCGATATTCCGCATACGACAATTAAAGACCCGATTGAAGAC
>JALZHR010000246.1 GCA_030860665.1 Acidobacteriota bacterium | reverse complement strand
TCCCGGCGGAACCGAAAATCTTTTCGCGCCCGCGCTCGACGCTATGGCGGCGGAAATCGCTCCGGTTCTGCGCCAGCCGCGCCTGAATATTTTTCCGACCGGCGACGGCTATCGCCTCGCCTGGGACTGCATTACTTTTTCCCGAAATCCCTTCGGCGTGTTTCTGACGCAGGTCGACGCGCAGACGGGCGAAATTCTGAGCCGCGAAAATCAGGTGCGCGCGCAATTGCCCTACACGGCTGACATTTATCCGAGCACTCCGGGCATCGCCAATTACGACACCGGCGCTCTGAAGCTGGTCGGCGGCGTTCCCGAAGGCTTGGAGCGGGTCAATCTCCGCAACTACAACCCGGGAATGAACGAAACGGCGGTCGCGGGCGTGATGAGCGGAAAACACGCGCTCGTGCGCAACGTTTTAGCGACGCAGCAGCCGTTTGCCCAGGCGGCTCAAGGCACTTTCCATTTCCGCCAGAACAATCTGCCGCTCGAAGCGCAGCCCAACGAAGCCGATGATTTAGCCGAGCCTGCCGAGCATTTCGATTCGGTAAATATGTATTTCTTTATCAATTATCTGCTCGAATACGTCGACGACATTCACAAGCGCGGCGACTCGGTGCACAACCGCATCGGCACGGGCGATTTTCCCGACAATTATCAGAACAGCGACCGCCCGCTGGTCGGCTTAATTCACTTTCCGAACGCGCCGGGCGTCATCGGCGGACCGATTGACAGAACAAACGCCGACACGATTCTGCGCTCCGCCGTCGGTCTGGACAACGCTTTTTCCGTCCCGGTTTCGCAGACCATCGACACGCCCGCCGGTCCGCAGAAAATCGTCGTCAACCCGACCGCTTACGGTCACGGCTATCTTTTAAACGATTTGGCGAAAGACGGTCCGGTGGCTTATCACGAGGGAATGCACTCAATTTCGACCCCGATTGCCGGGCTGGAAGGCGAGCCGGAAGGCGGCGGTCTGAACGAGGCGCAGGCTGACCTGTGGGCTTACGCCATCACGGGCGACGACGCCATCGGTGCGCACAGCATTAAAGGCGCGCGGATTCGCCAGCGCACGCGCAGCGCGGGCGGCGACCCGGAATCGCTGGCGTGGATTCGCTCGGCTCGCTCGTCGCTGAAATATTCCGAGCTGGGAACATATCGCAGGCTGCCGACCGACCCGCCGGGATTCGAGGAACACCGCGACGGCGAAATTTTCGCGGCGACGATGTTCGAGCTGCTCGAATTGATGAAAGCCGGCGAGCCGCAGATGCAGTTTAAACGCCCGGCGCTGCAGAACGGGCAGGTGACGCGGACAATCACGCGCGGGCAGAATTCGTGGGAGCGTATCTTTTTAGGCTCGCTCTATATTCTCGGCGCGACCGCGCCCGACACCTACGTCAAAGCGCGCGACGCCGTCTTGATGGCTGACCGCATTTTATACTCGTCCGACCCGACGAATCTGGACGCTCCGGGTCAGCACGAAGCGTTAATCTGGCAGGTTTTCGCAGCCCGCGAGATGGGCGTCAACGCGGCTCCGCCGCAGGGCGGCGCGGTGACGATTTCCACCGCCGTTCCGCAGTTCGCTCTCGAACAGGCTCGCACGGGCGCGCCGCAGGGCGTAACGCTCGAACCGGCTTCGGCAAAAACCGTCCGCGTTTCGTGGCAGCCGGTCGAGGGCGCGTATGCCTATCAGGTTTTCAAACGCAAAATCGGAACCGCCGGAACGCGGCAGCGTCATTCGACCAGACCGTATTTCGACGGCGACCAGGCGACGACCGGCTGGACGCACGTCAGCTACACGTCGGCGACCAATTATGAAGATAAGGGCAAAATCCAGGAAGTCTACGCGCCCGCCGGAATCAAATCGACCGACGACGCGCAGGGGTTTAACGAAATGTTCGACACCGAATACGCGGTGCGCGCCATTTCGCTCAATCCCAACCGCCAGTCGGGCTTCTCCGATTTAAGCGGCAGCGCCTCGTTCAGCTCTTCGATTCAGGACGTTTCCAGCGCTATGACGAGCGCCATTTCAAACGTCTCGTTCGCCAACGGTATTTTCGAGTTTGACAATAAACTGACCAACAACGGAATACCGGGCAACGATTCGACCGCGTATGCGCCTATCAGCTTCAAGGTCGTGCGGATTTCCAACCCGACCGTAACCGTCGAGAACGCCGACAACGGCGGCAACGGAAGAGACATACCCGGTGTGTTTCTCTACAATCAAACGCTTCGGACGGGACAAACTTCCGCGGCGAAGCGTCTGAAATTCCGCGACCCGCAGGCGCAGATGTTCACGTTCGACGCGCTGGTCACGGCTCGCGTGCGCGGCGCATCCGTTCCGTCGACGGGCAGCCAGCCTTACGATGGCGACGGGAACGGGCGGCAGGAGCATACGATTACCACGTCGACCGATACCTATAACGGAATCATCGTCCTCGGCGCAGCCGGGCAGAATCTCGTCAGCGGCGTCGATTATGTGGACGTTCCGTTTGTCGCCAAAGAAGGCTCTTTCGGCGTGACGGGCGTTTTGTCGAGCACGATTCCGTGCGATTTGGATTTCCAGCTGCGCGACAGCAGCGGCAACGTTCTCGCCACTTCCGGCAACATCGATGCGAACGAGGAAGTCAGCGGCTTAATCCAGCCGGGACGAACCTACATCTATCGCGTCGTCGGCTTTGGCAACGGTCCGACGCCGTTTAAGATCGTCAGCACGCAATACGCTTCGGGCACAATCGGAAATACCGGAACGGCGTCGTTCGGTCAGCCGACGCCCGGCTTTACGGCGACGCAGCTGGTTCGCTTTACGGTAAATCCGTTGACGGGCGCGGTTTCCGGCAGTATTCTGCGATAGCCGAAACATACAGCTAAAAAGAGAGGAGCGGGCATTGTCCCGCTCTTTTTTTTG
>JALZHR010000243.1 GCA_030860665.1 Acidobacteriota bacterium | reverse complement strand
GTCGTGTGAGCTTCGGCAAGACCGCCGTCGATTGCCAGCGCCTTCTGCGCCGCCGCGCACGCTTTAGGCATCGCGACCGACGGCGGCAGAGCGCCGTTTTCCCACGAGCCGAGCGTGCCGTAGGAATCCGCCAGACCGGCGTAGGCGAGCGCGAAGCGCGCGTCTTTTTCCAGCGCCCGCTCGAAATACTCGATGCCTTTGGTCAAGCCCTGCGGGCGGCGATTCCAGAAATAGCGACCTTTCAGATAAAGACGATACGCCTCGGCGTCGGTCGTCGGGCGCGCGGCTGAGTGAATTTGACGCTGTTGCTCCTGCTGCTGCTCCTGCTGTTGTTCCTGTTGCTGTTCGCCGCTGAATTTCGATTGCAGGTGAGCGCAGATGCGGCGCGAGATTTCTTCCTGCAAATCGAAAATATCCGTGATTTTATGACGATACTGCTCGCCCCAAATCTGCGCCTCGTTCGGAACATCGACCAGCTCGGCATTGACCACTAAAGTATCGGCTCGCTGCAAAACTCTGCCCGAAAGCGCGAGCTGCACGCCCAATCTGCGCCCGGCTTCGATTGGATTAAAGTTTCGCTCGTGGAAATAAAAAACCGTGCTGCGCGGCACGACGCGCAGATTCGCGAGCCGCGAAAGATTGTTGATGATGCCTTCGGTGATGCCTTCGCTCAGGTAATCGTTGTCGGCGTCGCCGCTCTGGTTGACGAAAGGCAGGACGGCAATCGAGGAAACGCCCGGCTCGTTTTTCGGCTGATTCTCCGTCGCGGCAGCGGGCGCTTCGGCTTCGATTTCCTCGACCTCGGCGATGAAGCGATAGCCGCGCTTCGGAACGGTTTCGATGTGGCGCGGCGCGTCGGCGTCGTCGCCGATAACGCGGCGAATTTCTTTGACCATTCGCGTCAGTGCGTTGTCGGTGACGAAGGTTTCCCGCCAGACCGCATCGAACAATTCCTGCTTGCCGACGACGCGCCCGCGATTAGCCAGCAGAAAAACCAGAACCTCGAAGGCGCGCGGCGTGATGCGGCGCGCGACGCCCGCTTTCAGCACGCGAAAGTCGCGGCAATCGATCGTCACGTCGTCGAATTTATAAGCCTTCGGAGTTTTATCCTGCTCGCTCATTTTTGCCTTTGAATCAAAAAGAAACCGATAAAAGCGCGGTCATAAAAAAGTCACAACCCGGTCAGAAGTCTATCATTACACGAATTTCCGTCATAGGTAAATTACTCGCAGCGGTGATTTGAACCGATTTATTACAAAACAAAAAACAGCGCCGGAAATAAAAAATCACCGGCGCGGACGGAGAAAATAAAAATGCTTAATTTAAAAAGAAATCGAATTTTTTCGGCGGGTAATTTCGGGAACGGAAAAGCTTCCGTTCCGGTAATGATGATTTTGTTGTTATTGAGCCTGCTGCTCTCGGCGGCGGCGGGCAAGGCGAAAGCCGACGTCGTGACCGATTGGAACGGCATCGCCGACACGGTCGTGGTGACGAACGGCAAGCGAGCGGCGGGCGAGGCAATCGTGGATATGGCATACGTTCACGCCGCTATATACGACGCGGTGAACGCCATCGACAATCGCTACACGCCTTATGCCGTGACGCTTTCAAACGTGCCGAACAACGCTTCGCCGGACGCCGCGGCGGCGACGGCGGCTTATCACGTCCTGAAAGCGCTTTTTCCGGCGCAAGGCGCGTTTCTCGACCAGCGCTATGCCCAGTATCTGAGCGCGATTCCGGCGGGCGAGGCGAAAACCAAAGGCGTCGAGGTCGGCAGGGAAGTCGCCAGCCGCTTTATGACGCTGCGGGCGGGCGACGGGCGCGATGCGGTCGTGCCGTTCTGGCAAAGCTCCGGCGCGGGCGCGTGGCAGCCGACGCCGCCAGCCTATTCGCAGCAACCGCTGTCGCCGTGGCTGGCGCAGCTGCGACCGTTTATGATGGAAAGCCCGTCGCAGTTTCGCGCCGAAGGTCCGCCCGCGTTGACCAGCAGCGACTGGGCGCGCGATTACAACGAAACGAAGCTTTACGGCGCGCTGAACAGCAGCGTGCGGACGCCCGCGCAGACCGAGACCGGGCGCTTTTACGCCGAGCACGCCGCCGCGCAATACAGCCGCATTTCGCGCAATTTCGCCGCCGGGCAGAATCTGAACACGGCGGACAGCGCGCGGCTTTTCGCGATGCTCTACCTTTCGATGGGCGACGCGATGATTGCGGGCTGGGATTCCAAATATCATTTCGCTTACTGGCGACCGGTGACGGCGATTCGCGCCGGAGATACGGACGGCAACCCGCAAACCGAAGCCGACCCGAACTGGACGCCGCTCGTCGCGACGCCCAATCATCCCGAATATCCGGCGGCGCACGGCTGCCTGACCGCCGCCTTCGCCGAAGCGCTGCGCGCCTTTTACGGCACGAAAAAAGTTCGCATCACCTTGTCCAGCGCGGTGACGAACACTTCGCGCACCTTCAACGACACCGACGATTTGATTAAGGAAATCATCGACGCGCGCATCTACGGCGGAATGCACTACCGGACTTCCGGCGTTCACGGAACGGTTATCGGCAAAAAAGTGGCGCGCCTGATGAACAGCCGCTATTTTCAGCCGCTTCAGCCGCAGCCGCAGCCGCAGCAGTAATAACGGAAGGAAACGAAACGGCGAAGCTTTTCCGCGAACAAAGCCCGAAAAAGCGGCGCTCCGTTTCGTTTCCTTTTATCAGGGATAAATAAAGTTAATTACAAATAAATAAAATCGGAGAAAAAAATTATGTATCGCAAATCTATGAATCTTTTAGCGACGGCTTTAATGCTCGCCGCATCTTTCCTGCTTCCCGCCACCGCCGCCAAAGCCGCGACGGTAAACACAACCGGCGGCGCGCCGACAATCGACAAAACGACGCTGATAATCCGCCCGCGGACGCACAGCCATTATTACGATAAAAACAACAATCACGTGGTGAAATGGGGCTGGACGCCGGAGCTTGATTTTCGCGTCAACGGACCGCTGGCAAGCGGCAGCGTCTTTCAGGTCGAAGTGACGACGCCCGACGGCAAATCCTGGTTTTCATTCGATTGTCAGGGCAGCAGCGGCGGCGAGGTCAGGGAAAACGAAACGTCGAAAATCGCAGGCTGCGGCAGAAATCTGCCGGGCGAAAATTCTTCCAATGCGGTCGGCTTATACGGCTTGAAAATCAGTCTGAAAAACGAGTTGCAGGGCGTCAGCCAGACGCTTATGACCGGCAAATTCAAAGTCGGCAAGGTTTTTCTCGGTCAGATTGAAAACAACAAGGAACATTATAACTGGTATGTCGATTACGATTGGCTGCTGCCCGTCGCCGAGGTTTATGCCAGAGAGCCGGTCGAGATTTACGGCAACCTCGACGATTCGATTGCGCCTCTGGTCGCAAACTTCTGGTTTCGCGGCAATACGGACAGCCAGACCGAAGCGTATCTTTTCTACAACGGCAGGGAAATCAGCAACACGGCTGATTCTTCAAAAGGCGCGTCGCTCGGCTCGACGTGGGTCGCGACCTCGGAAAGCTCGCCGTTTCTCTGGTCGGTAAAACAATTCACTTTCACGAACACGCTGGTCTATAACCGCGAAGACCCGGACAATCACCCGGACGCCTTCCGGATGGACAAAAATCCGGGCGAATACGAAATCAAAGTCCTGCGCAAAGGCAAACTCGTTCGCGCTCTGAAATTTACGGTCGGCGCTGACAGGAAAATAACCGACAACGGCATCGCCGGGCAAAACGCGCTCGGCACTCGCCGGATGATCGTCCCGGCGCAGGTTTTGGGCGACGAGGACGGAACAAGACCCGACCTCGAAGCCTGGCGAGCGGGCGCTTTTTTTGGTAATCCGCTGAAAGGCTTTAACGGGCAGCCGTAAATAAGACAAATAACATTGCCGCCCGCTGCAATAAGAAAAAGGCGACTCTTTCGGGTCGCCTTAATTATTGAATATATTACGGCTGGAAGCGGAATCGAACCGCTTTCAAAGCTGATTCTAAGGCGATTTTTCCAGAATTTTATTCACCATTTTTCTGACGTATGACAAAGGGTCGGCAGCGCCGTCCTGACTCATTTCTAAAATATTATTCTCTTCACATTTCGCCTTCATCTCGTCTTCGGTCGTGAAATCGCCCCAAGCCGCTATATTTGCGCCGCGGAAGGTAGAGGGCGAAAGAATGAACGAGTTTAGAATCACGCCGGAAACATTGGCAAATTCCGCATTCTGACTTTGTAAATAGCGCGAAAGCCTGACTCTGTCGCTGTTAAATCCGTCCTGCTCATTTCTTAGTCCGTGAGGGTCGATAAACGTCAGATACTGAACTTCGTTATCGCCGATTTTACGTTTAATCCAAAGAAGAAAGTCGGGAAAGAAGCCGCCCGCCGATGAAAAGTAAAATCCGAAGCCTTTGCTTTTCGTGCGGTTGCGCAGCAGGTAGAAACTGCAATCGCGATATTCGCCGCCGTCGTTTGAAACGCGGATGAATTTGCCGAAATCCTCGACAAACTGCGCTTCGCCGTCATTTAAGCCTTTCGGCGAAATGCTTTCGATATGAAAAACCGCATCCTGTTTTTGGGATTCGACTAAAAGAGGCTGAAACAGATGCTTTTCAAACCAGGCATTTATTAAGACGCCGTTATTTGCATAAACCCCGATGTCGGCGTTTGCCCGGTCGATAACGGTTTGGATTTGCGCGAGAATTTTATCGATTCCCGGATGCAGATTTCCGTTTCCGTCTGTTTTCGCGACGGTCAGGGTATAATCCAAATCCTGCAAACAAGGGTCGGCTTCGGTTAGTTTTACCGAGCGCAGATGCCTCGCTTCATATACGCGCAGGCGCGGATTATAAAAAGCCTCGACGTATTTTTTGAAAATGCCGACGGCTATCTTTTGTAAATTTTCGATGTCCCGCAGGCTATCCGTTTTAAGCGGCGCGTCGGTGAGAATCTCGCAAAATTGTTCTGAAGCGATTTCGCGCAAAACTTCCGGCTTGATTTTGAGATTATAGAATCGTCTGGCGCGTTTCAGCTCCAGCAATTCGAGATAAACTCCGTAAAAATCAATCTCGTTTTTATAAGCGTCCAGCGTGGAAATCACGTTCGGCGTAAAGTTTCCGGCAAATTCTCCGTTCGGCGCAATCCAGACTCGCTTGGTCGTTAAATCCAATTTCGGCTTTAAATTCCGGTCAAATTCCAATTCAAAAATATCGGTCGTATAAAAAGGCTTAATTCCTTCCGGCTTGCGCAGGGTAATCAAATTCAGCTCGCCGATTGTTTTGCCTTCCCGCTGTCGATAGAGATGAGCCGGAACGGTAAAAGTATGAAACTGCGTTTTGATGCCTTCCTTTTCGAGATTTTCTTTAAAAATCGTGATGTATCCGGCATTCAAGCCGAAAACGTTCAGCGTTTCGACAATCGGCAGAAAGGGCAGAGTCGCGTCCGTTTCGGCTGACCGCTTTAACGAATTATCTTTTCCGCGCAGGCGCACGCCGCGCCCGAAAAGCTGAATAATCTGCGAGCCTTCGGATTTGCCGAAATTTATCAAACCGATACTCGAAACGCGATAATTGTTCCAGCCTTCGATAAACTTTCGCGCGCCGATAAGAATGTTGACCGGATTAGCCGAAATTGCCGAAAGATTCGGAAAAACCGGCTCGGCTAATTTATCCGTTAAAAACTCGAACTCGTCTCGAATCGCGGTCTTGAAGCTGCTCGCATCGCCGATGTTTATCAAACCGAAATACGGATTATTGCCTTTTATTTTAAGCGCAATCTCGCCCTGTGCTTTTGAAATGGTGTGAAGCTCCAAGCCGTCGTGCGTTTCGGCGTTAAAAACTTCTCTGATTAACAAATTATAAATTTCCCGCGCATCTTTTGTCCGGGAAAACAGCCATTCGAGACGGCGGCTGAATTCCGCCGAAAATATGCCTTTGCAGCCGACGACTTCTTCGATAATCGCCTCGTAGCTCGGTCTGTTTTCCAGAAAATCTTTGAAAAAATGAATCAGCAGGCTGACGTCCGAAATCGTTCTTTCGTTTTCTACTCTATCGGTTCTGTTCGAGGCTTTCGGGTTGACGGTATGCCCGACGAAAATCAGGAGCGGGTTCTCGATTTGGAAATTCCGAACTTCTTCCTTATTCAAACGATAGAAATGTTTTTGCTGCAAAAACAAAAGCAGATTCAGCGTCAAATAGCGATATTTGACCGGCTCGGCGTCGCCCGCTTCGTTCGGCGCGATATTGTCGATGTAATAATCTTTGCCGTAGCCGTCTTTGTAGAAATAGCGATAGGAATAATCGAAAATAATTCTTTTCGCGTAATATTCCTGCAAAGTTGCGCCGACCTGTCCGAAAGTCGCCGAATACTCGAACGTAAAGCCGTTAAAGCCCATTTTTTCTCTGAGCATTCGCCAGACGCCTTCTTCCTTGTCGTTGCCCTTATGTCCTTCGTCGACGAAAACCACATTTTGCTGCCCGAACTCGTCAACCGAAACGGTCACGCCCTGACCGGAAGCCGATTCCTTAATCTTGTGAATATCGATGACCTTAACGTGATTGCCAGCCTTGTTATTCAAATAAAGCTCGCTTTCGATGCCGCTTTCCTTCAAATCCTGCAAATGTTGATTGCTCAAGCCTTCGCCCGGCGTAAGCAGAATAAAATTATTAAACCTGGAGCTGTATTTTTTGGCATAATGCCGATACTGCAAAATATTGAAATGCAGAATCAGAGTTTTGCCGCTTCCGGTCGCCATCCAGTAGGCGATAAGATTTAATTCGCCTTTGTCGAATTCGATTTCCGATTTCCCGCCCGCAGGCTCTCTGCCGAATTGTTCAAGGCTTTCGGCTAAACCGGGCGCATTATCAAAATAACGGTCGAGATAATATTCGGTTAAAAGCAGAGAAAAGTATTGATAATATTTGAGATTGATTTTCGGGCTGCGATGCCGGTTTATCGTTTCCAGATGCCGGATGATGTTTTCGTCGTATTCTCTTAATTTAGCGGAATCGAATCGAACCGCGTTCGCCAGATTCAGATAGAAAAGCGAATGGTCGGCTGTGTCGGCGCTCAGCTCTCTTAATTTGTACTGCTCCTGCAAATTCTCGAATTTCTCAAAGCCGAATTGTTTGAGCAGGTATTTAAATAAAATCAGATTTTCGCTGAATGACATAAAGGCTTTTTAGTAATTCGTTTCGGCAAACATCAAATTCTTAAACTCGGCTTCGATGCTTTCCGCGCCGAAAGCGTTATCGGCATTGGCGAACGTCCGGGAATCTTCCGAATACCAATCCGCGCCCAAAATCCAATCTCTTTCCGCCGCCAAATCCAAATCGTTTGTAAATGCGCGCCAGATGACGGTAAATTCCTGTCGCCCGCGCCGCCCGTTGATAACGCGGTATTCGCGGTCTTGATGTTCAAACGTGCGATAGCGCGAAACGTCTATGCCGAGCAGAAAATTAAAGGTCGTTACCAAATCGATTTTTGTCGGCTGGCGTTCGTTCAAACGGATAATTTCCATTTCGTAGCTGAACGGGTCAGCCATTTTTCCAATCGGCAGCAGCGAGGCTGAATTGCGCGTGCCTTTTTGCAGAAGATACCTGATTTGCTCGTTAAAAATCAGCCGTCCCGAATTTTCCGCTTCGTCAAACCCGATGTTGTTCAGGCTGTCCTCGTATTGTTCGAGCTTGAGGTATTGAAAGATATGCGAGACGCCGCCGCCGCTCATTTCTTCGCCGTTTAATAAAGGCTGATTATTTCTGACGGGCTTGCCGTTTTTCCAGTCGGCTGAATAAATTACCTTTTGAATTCGCGGCTTCGTCACCGTGTCGAAATATTCTCCCATTTCCACGAGAATATATTTGCGGTTTCCGTCATCCTGGCGATTCAGGTTGATAGTCGCGTGCCCGGTCGTGCCCGAGCCTGCGAAATAGTCGATAGTCAGAATGCTGTCGTTCATTTTAATCATCTGTTCGAGCGTATAGACGCTTTTCGCGGTATTGAGCGAAACATCGACTTCGTCAGCCTTGACTATGTTTTTT
>JALZHR010000194.1 GCA_030860665.1 Acidobacteriota bacterium | reverse complement strand
GCTCGCGGCAGTCGTCGCTGGCAAGAGCGCAGCGCATCGCCGAATATACCTTGTATGACGGCGACCCGGCGCTGATAAACTCGGAAGTCGAAGAGCTTCTGAAAATCTCGGCTGAGCAAATCCGTGACGCCGTCGCCCGATACCTGAACACGGACAACCGCGCGCAACTGGACATCGTCCCGGCGAGCAACAACTAAAATTAGTCGAGAGTGGCGAGTCGAGAGTCGAGAGAAAGAAAGAAATGATTTCTTCCGGCTCTCGACTCGCCACTCTCGACTCTCGACTAATTAAGATTATGAATGAAGAATTTCGCAAAACCGCGCCCGCGCCGCTCAATCCGCGCCCTTTTTCGATTGCCGCGCCGTTTGAAACCGCTTTATCTAACGGCTTGAAAGTCGTCGTCGTCGAACAGCGACGGCTGCCGCTGGTCAGTTTCCGGCTGGCTTTTCGCAGCGGCGAGATAAACGACCCGCAGGACGCAATCGGTCTGACCTCGGCGACGACGCATTTGCTGAGCCAGGGAACGGAAAAGCGCTCGAGCCGCGAGCTTGCCGAAGCCGTCGAGCGTCTCGGCGCGTCGCTTTCGGCGTCCAGCTCAGCCGACAATACTGTCGTTTCGGCTTCGGCTCTGACGATTTATCGCGCCGATATTCTGAAATTGATGGCTGAGATGGTTCTGACGCCGACTTTTCCCGAAAACGAAATCGCCCTTTACAGGCAGAACACCATCGAGAACCTGAAGTTTCAACGCTCGCAGCCCGGCTTTCTCGCCGACGAGCAGATTTCGCGCGTTCTTTACGGCGCGCATCCTTATTCAATCGTCTCGCCCGCCGAAAAAGACGTGGAAAAGCTCTCGCGCGAGCAGCTTGTCAATCATCACCGCCGGATTTTCGTGCCGAACAACGCGACGCTGATTGTCGTCGGCGATGTCGATAGAGACGATTTGATTAGCGAGCTGGAAACGCTTTTCGGCGGCTGGCAGCCGGGAAACGTAGAAACGCCCGAATTTGCGGCGCTGCCCGAGAGAAGCGAAACCACTTTGACGATTGTCGACCGGAAAGGCTCGGCGCAATCTAACATCGTGCTTTCAAACCTCGCCATCAAGCGTAATCACCCGGATTATTTCCCGCTGATGGTGATGAATCAAGTGCTCGGCGCGGGCGCTTCGTCGCGCCTGTTTATGAACCTGCGCGAGGAAAAGGGTTACACTTACGGCGCGTATTCCAGCCTTGACGCGCGGCGTCTGGCGGGCGCGTTTGAAGCGACGGCGGAAGTGCGCACGCCGGTCACGGGCGATTCGCTCAAGGAATTTTTCTATGAATTGAATCGCATTCGCGACGAAGCGGTCGCGGCGGAGGAATTGCAGGACGCGAAAAATTTTCTGACCGGAGTTTTTCCGATTCGCGCCGAGACGCAGGAAGGCTTGACGAATCTAATCGTCCAGCAGCAGCTTTACGATTTGCCCGCCGACTATCTGCAAACTTATCGCGACAACGTCAACGCCGTGACGGCGAAAGAAGTACAGCGCGTCGCCAATCAATATATTACGCCCGGTAAAATCGCGATTGTGATTGTCGGCGACGCCGAAGAAGTTTTGCCGCAGGCGAAATCCTACTCGGAAAACGTAGAGATTTTCGATACGAACAACAATATGCAGGACGTTTCAAATTACGGAAAACCGGCGGAAGCGCCGACCGTCAACGTCAGCGGAAACTGGAGTCTGACGCTGGAAGCGATGGGACAGCAGATTCCCGTCACGCTGACGCTGGCGCAGACGGACGGAAAAGTTTCCGGCACGATGCAATCGATGTTCGGCAGCGGCGAAATCGCGGGCGGAAAAGTGACCGGCAACAAAATCTCGGCGACCGCGCAAATCGAAGTGCAGGGACAATCGCTCGAGCTGAGCATCGACGGCGCAGTCGAAGACAGCCGCATCGAAGGTTCGATAACCGCGCCGATGATTCCGACGCCCGTTTCTTTTACCGGTACGAAAAGCGAGTAAGAGATTTTCACCGCAGAGACGCGGAGACGCAGAGAGAAGAAAAATACAGGGATAACAGGATAAACAGGGATGAAGAATAATCATTTTCCTCATCCCTGTTCATCTTGTTATTCCTGTGAATTTCTTTCCTAAAAATCTCCGCGTCTCCGCGTCTCTGCGGTGAAAATCTTATTTAGCCCGCGCTGCCCGGATTTTTCAGGGTAATCATCGAAAAGGTCGCGCCGGTCGGGTCGTTGACGACGCAGAAGCGCCCGACGTTCGGAATGTCGGTCGGCGGGACGCAGACTTTTCCGCCGAGCTCCCAGACTTTCGCGGCGGCGGCATCTACATCGTCCACCGAAACGTAGCTCATCCAGTGCGGCGGCTTGTCGCCGTATTCCTTGGTCATCTGATACATTCCGCCCGAGCCGCAATCGTCGCCCGCGACGGAAAATTCGTAATATTCCATATCGTCGCCGCTGCCTTCTGCGACCTGGCTTTTCTTAAAATTCCAGCCGAAAAGCTGCGCGTAAAAAGTTCTGGCGGCTTCCAGATTGTTGGTCGCTATTTCCGTCCAGCAAACTTCGCCGTGTTTCGGCATTTCCATTTCCTGTCCGGTTGTTTCCGTGACTGTCGCTGCTGTGTTCTCTGACATAAATTCTCTCTCTCCTTATCTTTTATTTATAAATTCAAACTGCCTTCCCGTGCCTGTCCGATTTAAAAAAAAACAAAACTGTCGTCCGGTTAATTATTCCGAAATGATTTTCGGAATAATCAACGCGAAATACAACAACGTGAGATG
>JALZHR010000108.1 GCA_030860665.1 Acidobacteriota bacterium | reverse complement strand
GATTGCGGATTTGCCGTTAGCTAAAGTTCAAATCTCAAATTCCAAATCCGAAATCCCAAATCCTTTCCGCCCTTGCCGGACGCGCGGGCTTCTGCTTCGGAAGCCGCACGAATATGAAATTCGTTATATTTTTGCTTCTTTCCTTTCGCCTTCATCGTTTTGCCCTTTGAAAATGCCAGGCTAAAGGGTAAAGGCTAAAGGATAAAGGCGAAAGAAACGAAGCGGAATTATCAGCTTCTTTCCTTTAGCCCTTACCCTTTAGCCTTTACCCTTTAGAAAATGCTTCGGCTCGAAAAAGAAACCGAAGGCAGTCAAATAATTTAATTTCCGCTAGACACGATTGACGTTTTCAGCCTGCGGTCCTTTCGGTCCGTTGATGACTTCAAACTCGACTTCCTGTCCCTGAATCAAGGTTTTATAACCCTCGCCGGAAATCGCGCTGTAATGCACGAAAATATCCTGCTCGCCGGGCTGTTCGATAAAACCGTAACCCTTCGCATTGTTAAACCATTTGACCTTACCGAGTGCTTTTGACATTTTTTTGTAACTCCTCCTACAAACTTCAGTGAATTTAAAAATAATAACACTACAAAAAAGCGAGTGTTTTCAGAAAAAAGTTTTCAGCCGGAAGCATTTCCTTTATTTATACGAAACACGGGCAAAAAACAAAATCCACGCCGCCCGGCTGGATAAGCTATCCAGCTCGACGCCGCAGATTAAACGAAATTCTTATACAACTCATTACCTAACGAAAGAAAATCTTAAACTGCAAGATTATTTGGATTTTTGATGTGTTGTCTATTGATAGAACGACGGAAAATTTATCCGATTTATCCGACGCTGTCAAGACCCTTTTTACGTTTTTTCGCAAAAGCCGGTCAGCCGCGCCGCAAAATTGACACCGAATCCATAAAAAACGAAGATAGGACTGAAACTATTGGGGCGGTTTGTATGAATATCAAAGTTTTAATTGAAAAAGGCGAAGACGGTTATTTCGTCGCTTCGGTTCCGGCGCTGAAAGGCTGTTGGTCGCAGGGAAAAACCAGAGAAGAAGCACTGCGCAATATTCGCGAAGCGATTGATTTGTATTTAGAGCCGGAACCGTTTGATTTCGAGCGAGACGGCAACAGTGAACTTGTCGAACTGGCAATATGAAGCTTCCGCTTCTCTCCGGCAGACAAGTTTTGTCGGCATTGACGAGACTGACTCGGCTTTGTTGAAGTTCATCGCAAAGGAAGTCATCTAAAAATGAAGCACGCGGACGGGCGCTTGATTGTTTTCCCTTTTCACGATGAAATTGACCGCTTTACGTTGAAAGGAGCGTTACGCGACGCGGAAATTGAGATTGAAGATTTTTTGAAACAAATTAGGTAATGAACAACGAATACGGAAAAAACGCGCCGCTTTCATACAACAAATATCTGAAAGTGCCCGAATTGATTCAGCTGCAGGAAACCTTGTCAGACCCGCAGAGTCACGACGAGCTGCTGTTTATCATCATTCACCAGACGTATGAATTGTGGTTCAAGCAAATCCTGCACGAGATAGACGCCTGCGTTAAGTGGCTCGAAGAAAACCGCTCGTTTCGCGCCAATCACTCTTTGCGCGCCGTGGTCGCGGTCGAAAAAGTCATCGTCTCGCAGATTCACATTCTGGAAACGATGGCGCAAATCGGCTTTCTGGAATTTCGCGATAAATTAAATCCGGCGAGCGGCTTCCAGTCGATGCAGTTTCGCGAGCTGGAATTCGTCTCCGGCGCAAAAGACGAGAATATTCTCAGGCATTTCTCGAACGACGAATTCGCCTTCCGGCGGCTGACCGAAAGATTCGACGCGCCGAGCCTCGCCGACGCCTTCTGGCAGATTTTGCGGAGAAACGGCTTTCAGACGGAAACAAACGACGAAAGAGTCGCGTCAATCGTCGAAATCCTGACGCATCCCGAAAAATACGCCGATTTTTTCATTATGCAGGACTTGCTCATCGAGCACGACGAAAACATCGCGCTCTGGCGTTATCACCACGTGCTGATGGTCGAAAGAATGCTCGGGATGAAACGCGGCACGGGCGGCTCGGAAGGCGCGGGCTATCTCAGAAAAACGCTGGACAAAAAATTTATGCCCGAACTCTGGGAAGCGCGGACGCACCTGAAAGGATAAAATCGCTGGAAAAGACAGAGCATTTGAGTTAATTTAATGGTATGTCAACCGCGACTTCTTACGAGCACATCGTTCTGGATAAAGCCGGAATTCCGGTTATTAAAGGAACAAACACGAAAATCGTCGAAATCGTTCTGGAAATGAAGGCTTACGGTTGGAGTCCGGAAGAAATCCACTTTCAGCACCCGCATCTCACGCTCGGACAGATTCATTCGGCGCTGGCTTATTACTGGGACAACGCCGACGAAATAAATCTTAATATCAAGGAACGGCTCGGCAGAATCGAAGAAATCCGACGCCTGCACGGCGACAAATCCGAAATCCGCGAAAAACTCAGGGAAAAGGGCTTGATTTAATGCCGGTCGGGATTTATATGGATGTTCACATCCCGCGCGCCATCACCAACGGCTTGCGGCTGCGCGGAGTCGATGTTCTGACCGCGCAGGAAGACGCAACGATAACTTTAACCGACGCCGAATTGTTAGACCGCGCTACTCAACTGGGCAGAGTCCTGTTTTCTCAGGACGATGATTTATTAGTAGAAGCGAATTTGCGCCTGATTGCCGGAATCGCGTTTGCAGGCGTAATTTACTCGCATCAATTAAGCAGTCCAATCGGACGCTGTATTGAAGATTTGGAAATCATCGCCAAATCGCTTGAGCCGGAAGACATCGCCAATCGTATCGAATTTATACCGTTCTAATCGGCTTTACTTTCGTTTCCCAATCTATCGACGGCGGTGACGATAATCTTTTCGATTTTGCGGTCGGCTGAAAGCGAGATGCTTTTCTGCGCGTTCGGCAGCACCGAATAGCTCCAACCGTTTTTGTCTTTTACGTAGACGACGAACCGGAAGGCTCGGCGCGCGCCCTGCTCGGTCCAGCTTGCGCGGACGAATTCATTGCCGCGCGTGATTTTCACTTTCGGCGCGAGCGGCTTTCGCGCTTTTATCCAGTCGGTCGGCGGAATCAGCGCATCTCTGGCGTAAACGCCGTCGCGCAGCTTTTTCTGAATGCCGCCCAAATCGTTGCGCAGCGATTTGAAGCTGAAATGAATCGCGCCGAGCGTGGCGGGCGAATTCCTGGTCAGTTTTATCTGGCTTGAAATTTCGTCGGCGGTGAAATTTCCGTTCGAGCCGATGCGGTAAGGCGCGATTCCCGCCCAGATGTGGCGATTTTTCGCGTTTTCCCATTTCCACCAGTCGAGCAGAACCGGGAACGACTGACCTTGCCGCGCCGTCTCCCAGTAAAGCTGCGGCGCGAGATAATCGATTGTCCCGTCGCGCAGCCACTTGCGCGCGTCGGCGTAAAGCTCGGCGTAGGCGTTAAAACCCTCGATGCCTTTATCCGGCGCGGGCTGCCAGATGCCGAAGGGCGAAACGCCGTAGAGAATCTCCGGCTTTATTTTTTTGATTCCGCGCCCGACCGCCTCGATAAAATTATTGACGTTGCGCCGCCGCCAGTCGTCGCGTTTTAGAGGAGTTCGCGGGACGCTGCCGGCGCGGCTCAGCTGCTCCGCCGCTTGCAGATATTTCCGCCAGTTTTCGTCGTCGGGAAACTCGATTTTGTTTCCGCCGGCATCCTTTTCCGGGTACGGGTAAAAAT
>JALZHR010000531.1 GCA_030860665.1 Acidobacteriota bacterium | reverse complement strand
CGCCCGCGCGCCGCAGAAAGCCTTTTTTTCTGAGCGGCGCTTCTTCCGCTTCCTCAACGTAGGATTTTAAAAATTCGTCGTTCTTCGGCGGCTGTTGCTGCTGCTGCTGCTGTTGCGGAGGCTGCGACGGATTCTTCGTCTGCGGCAGTTGGTTTGAATCCAGCCGGACGACCAGATTCGGAGCGTTCGCCGCCGCCGGAATGCCGAGATTTTTCAGCTTCAAATCGCGCGACGTGTTGAACTGCGGGCGCTGCGGCGCGAGCGGCGTGTAGCCTTCGGCGACGTGCGCGCGCGGCGGCGCGGTGTATTGACGCGAAGCGGCAATCTGCGTTCTAATCTCGCCGTCCTCGGCTTCAGCCAGAAGTTTTATGCGCGATAATTCTTTCCAGAATTCCTCGACGCTCTGGTAACGGTCTTTCGGGTTGTTCTGCGTCGCTTTCCGCAAAACCTGCAATAAATCGTTCGCCCACGGTTCTTTGCGCGCGTCGAAGGGCAGTTCCTTGATTGGCTGATTGGCGAAAAAGCGCGGCGATTCGCAGGTAATCAGGACGTAAGCCGATTTTGCCAGCGAGTAAACGTCGGCGGCGGGCGTCAATTCGGCGACGGTCATCACGCTGCCGTCGTCGGTCAGCATCGGGCTGTGCTCGGGCGGCGCGTAGATGTTCGTGCCGACGCGCGTAATCGGCGTATCGGAAGCGGAAAAACGCGCGACGCCGAAATCGGCGATTTTCACCGTTTCGCGGTCTCCGGTTAAAAGCAGGTTCTGCGGCTTGATGTCGCGGTGAATGACGCCGTTTTTATGCGCGTGTCCGAGCCCGGCGCAAACCTGCTCGATATACTTCAGCGCCTGCGTGATGTTGATGCTTTTCTGGCGGCACAGGCGCGCCAAATCGCCGCCGGGAAGATATTCCAGAACCAGGTAATGGAAAACCGTTCCGCGCAAATCGCGCGCCGTGCCGTGCCCGAGACGGCTGACGACGTTCGGGTGACGAACGCGGTCGAGAGCGATGGCTTCGTTCTGGAAATTCTCGACCAGCGTGCGCTCCAAATCCGCGTCCAAGTCGTTTTGCATAAAGACGTTAAGGGCTTTGATAACGACCTGTCGGTGCGGCGAGTTAGGAGCGGCGAGCGTGTCGCGGGCGACGTAAATTTCGGCATAGCTTCCGCGCCCGAGCAGCGAGGTAATATCGTATCGCCCGTCGAGCCGCGAATTTTGCAAGGAAAGTTCTTTCATCATCTGTCGTTCGTTAAGTAAATGCTACATCAAAATGCGGGACTTCACCAATAATCTGATACGAATCCGACGAGGGAAAGTTCAATCGCGCGTTTAGGGAAATCAGGGAAATCAGCGAAATCAGGGAAATAGGAAATTAAGGAAAGAGGAAATCAGGGAAATTAAGGAAATTAGGGAAATTAGGGTAGGAAAGAAAAAGGGAAAGCGGAAAACGGAAAAACTTTCCTGTCTTCCTCGATTCCCCTAATTTCCTCTTTCCTTAATTTCCCTGATTTCCTACTTCCTAATCATTGGTGCGCTCGAATCCGGTTATCTGCACATACTGAAAGAACGGCGTCCCGGGCGGCAGGCGCGAGGCGTCCAGAAACGTCGTGTCGAAAACCCAGTTGCGAATCGGCGGATTGTAAACCGTGTTGCAGCATTTGAACGAGCCGTTGTTGTTGCGCGAATTGAAAAGGTTAATCAGCGAGCCGGAATAATTCAGATAAGTTCTGAAATTCGAGTTCGACGGGTCGGTCCATCTTTCCAGAAACCGCTTGAAGTTGTGTACGCCGCCGTTCAGCTGCGGCGAGATTCCGCCCTGGTTCGGCGTGCCCTGAATGTTGGCGATGGTGTCGCCGGAAATCATCGCAAAGCGGACGGTCGTTTCGGTCGCCTTGCGCTGGCTCAAATCATACGGGTAGGCGAAGCTCTTGGCGTCGTTCCAGTTGTTGGAAAGAATGGTTATCGAATCGGCGACAATCGAAGCCGGAACGTGCGTCGCGCTGTTAAAGGGCAGAAATTCGTTATACGGTGTGTTGCCGGTCGTATATTTGTTGGCGACGCCCGTCGCGTTGTAGTTGCCCTGAACGTAGATGCCGTTTTCGGAGGCGACGGTAAAGCCTTTCGTGTTCGACGAAACAGCCGCGTCGTAAACGCCCGGTATTTTCTCGCCGTTAATCAGGCGCACGCCGCGGCGGAAGAATTTATGGTCGCGGACGGCGGCTTCGTCCGGAAACCACACGTTGGCGTATTTGGTCGCTTCGTTGATGTAATCCGTGTTCAGTATGCCGTGACCGTAAGCGCCGGGCTTCTGCAAATCTTCGCCGGGCTGTATTATCCCGTCGTTTCCGGGCGACGCGCCGTAGATGTCCTCCATATCGTATTCGCCGTCGAAATCGTAGTCGCCGCGCCGGTCGGAGACGTATAAAACCCAGCCAGCGTTGTCAGGAATGTTGTTTTTTCTCAGAGTCGAGCCGTTGGCGCTGGCGAAAGGCGTGTTGCCCGGAAACAATCCGTCGAAATCGCCTCTTAAAAAGCGTCTCAGGTTGGCGATGTCGATATCAATCATACTCATCACGCCGTTCTGCGTGACTCTGCCCGCCGTGTAAAGGCTCGGGTTGTCGAAATAAGTTCCCTCGCGCGTGTCATACATCTGAATCGGGAAGGGAACGATGGCGGCTCTGAAAAGCAAATCGTGATAGGCTTTTTTCAGATGACCCATATTTTCCCAGCTCGCGTTCGGGTTGCTCGGATTGTTCGGGTCGTCGTTCACCTTCGACGCGCAGCCGAGCAGGCAGCCGAGGTCGATGTCCAGAATTGTTCCCGTATAGCGCATAACGATATTGTAATTCGATTTCGGATACAAATATTTCGTCGCGCCGTTCGATGCGCCGTAAGCGTTCGGCGCGCCGGGAATCGGCGGTCCGGGAATGGCGAATCGCTGTATCTTGATGATTGAGCGGCTGTCCGTTCCGTTTGAGGGCGGCTGCGGCGTGGTCGCCATCAGCGAGCTGCCCGGCGGCGTTTCGTCGTAATCGTCGACGGCAATCGCCGGCGGAGCCTGCTCGGTCACGCCGAGACTTAAAAATTCCTGCGTGATGTCTTTCGTTTCGACCGTCTGGGTAGAATTGTTGTATTGCACCGTCTCGACCTTAATCCAGACCTGCTGTCCGGCGCTGTATAAACGCTCGCCGTTGACGCGCGTCGCATGGTAGCCGCCGACCATCGGCAGCGGCAGATAGCCGCGAGAGCGTTTCCAAGCCGTCGCGTCGTTTCTGTCCGGTTCGTTGCCTTTGCCTTCCCAGTCGCCGTCGAGGCGGATGCCGCAGTCGCCGGTGACGGCAGCCGTTCCGCTGCCCGCGGCGCAGCCCGGCAATTTGGCTTTGCTGTCGGCTAAGCTGATGCGAATGCCGGGTTTATTGGCGTATCGTTCGCTGGTCATCACCGGGTTATCTACATCGGCGGGCGTGACGGCGGTGACGAAGCCGTTTTTATTGTGAAGGTCGCCGATTTGCTTGCCGCGCCTGACCATTTCGACCAAATCCGTGTCGACGCCGACCGCCAGCGGCAGCTTTAATTCCTTGACGCGCGATTGCAGGTTGCCGTCGAAAATCGAGCTGTCGGTCGCCCAACTGGTGTTGAGCCTGCTCGGCGGCAAATCCGGGTCGCTCGCGAAGATATTATTGCTGGCACCCGCTGTCGTGTTCAGGACGCTGCCCTTGGTCGGCAGAAGCTGTTTCCAGACGCCCGAAGCGTTTTTGATGAAAGTCTGGTCGTTGTCGCTGTCGCCGGTGTATCCGTTGCGCCACGTCTGCGTGACGATGTGACCGACGGCGGTCACGCGCGAGTCGAAGTAGATTCCCTCGCCGCCGGGCGAGACGAAAAAGTGACGATTCGAGTGGACGCGACCGCCGAAGCTGAAGCGCGGCGGGCGATAAAGCTCCAAATCGTCGTCGTAAAAAATGCCGAATTGAAAAATGGGAATCCGGTTGTTTAAAACGTTGCGCGTCAATTGAACCTGTACGCCGTTGTAATCGGTAGCGGTCGTTCGCAGACGCCAGTTGTCGCGAATGGCGTATAAGCCCGCGAATTCGCCGCCCGGCAAAACGACCGTCGCGCTGTTGGAGGTTTTATCGACTTCCTGTCTGAACGTGTAGTCGGTCGAGAGGCGCGGGACGGCGGCATTGCGCACGGCGTTTAAATCCGCATCGGACGGGTTGATTTTGACTTCAAAGGTTTTATTGAAGTTTCGGGTCATCAGCTCCAGGCTGGCTTGCGCCGCGTAGAAAGTTCGCCCTTCCGCCGTCTCGTTGCCGACGGCAGCCGCCTCGATTGCCGTTCTGGTCAGCGCCAGCGCGACAAAAACGCTGATGAGAGCTAAAACAAATACCGCGATGACCAGAGCCGAACCGCTTTGCCGCGCGGCGCGACAGTCGCCGACGAAATCATTCTGCGCAGTAGTTGTGATTTTTAATAGGTTCATATCTCTCTCTTTCTACCGTTACTTCACCCGTTTTCAATTGGCGTCGTAGCCCAGATTACGCGTGCTGAAAGTGGAAGTCATATTGACCCGGTAAGGCTGATTCCGGTCGTCCAGCTCGTTTGTTTTAACCTGAACCGTATAGCGAATCTGACGAATTTTAGCCAGATTCGCCATCAAATCGTCCGCCGTGCCGGGAATTCCGTCGGCTCCGGCGCTCGGATTGTCCGAGACGCTGCCGTCGTCCAGCACGTATTTAATCTGAAAATTTTCGACGCCGTAGACTATCGGCTCGTCCGTCCATTTCTGCGGCGGGCTCGTGCCGACCGGCGGGACATTGGCGTATTCTCTGCGCGTCAGCGTGCCGTCGGCGGTGACGAAATAAGTCACCATTATCACTCGCTGCATACTTGCCGGAACGGTAATTCCGCGCAGCGTTCCGGTCAAGCCAGTCTGGTTGAAGCCGAGGACGTCGCCGTTGGAAAACTGAACCTTGTCGCTTCCGCTCAGCCCGGTCACCAGCGCCAGCGCCGAGCCGGTATTTCCCGTCACGAGAAAGATGTCGTTTCTCCTGCACACCGCGTTGCTGCCCGAAATCGGGATGATTTCGTCGATGCCGGTCGAGGTCGTCGTCGCGGCGTTGATATTAAGAGGCTGCGACACCTCGCTGCCCGCCGCGCCAACCAGATTAAAGGTCGAATCCTTGAAAATAAACGTCACCTGGTCGGTCTTCGTGCCCGGCGTCGAGTTAAAAGTATTCGGATTCAGGTCGTTACCGGCGATTATCGGCGGCACGGTGTCGCGCGTCGAGTCGAAATCGTTCGGAATGGCGAGCAGTGTGGAGATTTTATTGTCCGGCAGCACGACCGTGCTGTTCAGAGGATAAGCGTAACCGGCGTTGTAGGTGTCGCGCCCGAGCAGATTCAGGGCGAAGCGAACGTTTTTCGTCGCGTGCACCTGCTGGTTGACGAGCAGGCGATTGCGCTGCGCGAGCTGCAGAACGCCGTAGATGGCGGTGGTCACAATCAGGAAGATTATCATCGCGATGACCAGTTCGAGCAGCGAAAACCCTTGCTCGGCGCGGCGGCGGGCGGCTGCTGTAGCGTCATCTGCGTGCGGCGAATTAAAATTACTCTGCATAGCTTTCTCTTTCAGCGGCGGCGGGTGGCTGTTAATAGTTCGTCAGAATCGTCGCCAGGCGTTCCCGCCTCTGAATCGCGCCGACGTAATAATTAACAATGATTTCGACCGAGCGAATTCTGACCGCCATATTTCCCGGCGGCGTGCAGTTGTAGGAAGGTCGGTCGGGGTCGCATTCGTCCGTGATAATAATCTCGCGCGTAAATCCGGGCATTACCGCGCCCGTATCGTCGGCGGTTCCCATGATTCCGTCCGTCCCGGCTTCGGTCGTGACCGGATTCTCGCCGTTCTGAAAAATGCCCTGCGGCACAGGGCACGGCGTCGCGACGCAGATGTTCCCGAGCTTGTTCCAGCCGAGCCGAGCCGCGTCCGTTTCCTTGACCGACATAATGGATTCCATCGTCGAGGTCGCTATCTGCTTGGCGGTCAATTGCTGTTCCTGCCCTCTGGTCTGAAAAATCGCGCCCGTAATCGCGGACACGAGCGCTAAAATTCCGACCAGCAGGATGACGACGGCAATCATCACGTCGATATACGAAAATCCGGCTTCCGATTTATTTTTCATATTCTTCCTGTCGGTTTAATGCGGGACGAAAGTTGTGCCGTTGTGCTTCCAGTATCTGACCGCGCCGCTTCCGCCGAACAGCGTAATGGCGCGGACTTCTCTCTTGTCCCGCGGCGTCGCGTTTCCGGCGGAAGCGGGAGCCCAGACGTATAAATTGGCGCTGACGGGCGTTCCGCCGGCGTTGACGACCGAGCCGTCGCTTTTGAAGCGCGCCGCCCAGACGCTGTGACCCGTGACGGTCGCGCCCGCGCGTTTGTGCCCGATAGTGTCGGCGGCAAACGCCGCGTCGTTGTAATTCGGCGGATTCGGTTTCGAGACGCCCGCCGGTATCGTGTCCATCCTGACTTCGGACGGCGATTCGAGCGGGATTGCCTTGACTTCCGTGTCGTCGCCCGCCCCGGCTTCGTTTTCGTCGATAAGCAGCAGCGCATTGTCGGTCAAATCAATCTCCAGACGCATCGTGCGGCGTTTGTTTAAGGCGAGTTGATTCGCCTCGCGCATAAAATCCATCACCTTCAGCGCCTGGTCTTCGGACTTGTATCTTTTCTGGTAGTTGATTATGTAGGGCAGCGACATTACGGTGAGAATCAGGATAATGAGCAGCACGATAACCAGTTCTACCAGCGAGAATCCGTCTTTTGCCGCCGCATCTGCGGCTGCCGCGCGGCAGGCAGGTTTTTTATTGATATTTGGTTTCATTCGACGATAATTATTCGGCGTTTATGCGGTTTTATCAGGTAAGATTAGTAGCGGCACCCTTTGCTCTCGGTCGCGTCATTTCCTTCCGCTCCTCTGTTTGAAAATCCAGTCTCGCTGCGCGGTATTGCAGGCGGCGGCTGGAATCGGCGATTGACCGTGAGTTTTCTGCTTCAATCCGACCGAGTATGAAGGAAAAAACTCAAGTCCGACCCGTTATAATTATACAAACAATGTAAAACATTTTCCAACAAAATTTTTAACACGCCGAAAAGCATAAAAATAAATTGGCGGTTTGCTTCCATTTGACCGGCGTTTCGGATAAAATTACGGCACGTTTGGGGAAAATTTTTCTTCCGTAATGACATCGGAAAATGGCTGAAAATAAAACACCACCACCGCCCAAAAAAACCTTTTCGCCGGACTGGCTGGTGAGCGGGATTTTGGCGAAACTCGGCGAATCTTTCGACAAGCTGACGGGCAGAAACTGGAAGCCTTCGAGCAGTCTGGCGACCAGCGAGCTGATCGAGCGGCTAAAGAAGCTGCTCGACGCGAGAGTCCGTGATTTGGGCGAAAACGGGCGCTTTGTGCCGCACAGGATTATGCTGAAAATGCAGTGGGACAAATTTTCCGCCGACTCGGAAGACGCTCTGGAAAAACTGCGCACCGAGCTGCACGCCGCAGCCATCGACCATATCAACGACAATCGTTATCACACCTACGCGCCGATTAAGGTCGAGGTCAGGCAGGATTATTTTACCGAGGGCGTCAATCTGCACGCCGGCTTCGAGAAATTCGGCGAGGAAGAAGAATCCGAAGAAGTGCTGAAAGTGACGATGCCGCAGGTCAATCTGCAAAACATCGTGATAAACCCTGAACCCGAGCCCGAGCCTGAACCGGAAAAATTCGTCGCCGCGTTTAAAATCGCCGGAAAGGAAAAATCAATCGAGCTGACCTTTAAAACGAATCAGCGGCGCAACGTCGGCAGAACGAAGGAAAACGACTTGACGCTCGACGATTCGAGCGTTTCCAAGATTCACGCGAGCCTCGTTCTAAACGCTGAAAATCAATTGCTGGTCGCCGATACCGGCTCGACCAACGGAACTTTTATCAACGAGGGGCGCATCGCTTACGGCAAGGCTCAGGCGATAAACGACGGCGACAGGGTGAAATTCGGGACGGTCGAGGTTTTCTTCCGACGCGTTCCGAAACCGGTGGAATTCGAGACGCGCGAGAGCTACGAAACGCAGACTCTGAAGGCGGAAAATCAGCAGGTCGTCGTAAATCCGCAGGCTGTCGAATCTCCGCGTCCAATCATCCAAGAAGCCGCAAAGCAAAATCCCGCGCCAGCCGAGCCGCAAGCGTCGCCGCCGCTCGCGCGGACGGATATTTATAAAACGAGCGAAGAGCCGGAAATCTATAAATCCGGCGCGGGCGATTATGAAATAAACAACGGCGCGGCGGAAAACACTCAGCCGAATATTCAAGCCGACGGCTCGTCACCTGAAAATAATCAGAACGACGGCGGCGGTAGCGGCGGCAGCAGCAGTAGCGGCGGCGACGGCAAAAGTCAGGTTTTTCAAACCGAGCAGCGCATAAATTTCGATTTCGGCGACGAGGGAAATAAAAATTAGAGATGTATTACCTGTTATTTCTTTTCTTACAATTCGACTGGCAAAAACTGCGCCCTGAAAATCTCTTCGGCGGGCAGATTCTGGAGCGCACGCCGGCGGGCTTGAGCCTGATTTATCTGGTCGGCATCACGATTCTGATTGCGTTTCTGATGCTTTCCTTTGTCCGCAACCTGCGCCCGAAATTCGCTTTCGAGCGCGATTTGCCGCGCGAGGTCAAACGCAAATTGAGTATGACGCAGACCAACCGCAGCCTGCGCATCTGGCAGATTGTCTTTATTCTGCTGGCATTTACGGTTTTCGGCTTTCACGTCTACTGGACGATGTATGCCGGAAAGGACAACGAGCGTTTTCAGGAGCTGACGAGCCGCGACCTGCGCAGCCGCCGCACGGCTTCCTCGCAATTGCGCGGCTGGATGCTCGACCGCTCGGGCAAGCTGGGCAATGCGCTCGCTTACTACAAGCGCGAGCAGGACGGCGACATCGTCCGCGCCTTCGCGCTCGAAAGGGAAATGGCGCATCTTTTAGGCACGGAGCGCTCGACGCCCGGGCTTGAGCGCACGCTTTATAAACAGGTCGCCGACCCGATGCCCGAAGCGTGGGAAGTTCTGACCAGAATCAAGCGTCCCGAAGACGAGCAGCGCGACGTCCGCGTGACGATTGACCGCGATTTGCAAGCCTTTCTCGCGCAACAGCTGCAAGGCAAAAAGGGCGCGGTCGTCGTTTTAAACCCGCAGACGGGCGAGCTTTTGGCGATGTATTCCAACCCTTCGTTTTCGCTCGGCGAAATCGAAAATCTGGACAGCTTTTACCAGCTCGAACAGGATAAGCGCAACAAGCCGCTGTTAAATCGCGCGACGCGCGAATTCTACGTTCCCGGCTCGACCTTTAAGACCTTCACGATGATTTCGGCTTTTCGCGCCGGTCGCGAAGGCACGACTTTCCAGAGCACGCCGGGCGGTTTTGTAGCCTTTCGCGGCTCGCGCTCGATTACCGACGCCAACGGCGGCTGCGAGCCGCCCTACGGCTGCACGGTTTTAAACATCGCGCAGGCTTTCGAGGCTTCGAGCAACCAGTATTACGCGCAGATGGCGGTCAGCCTCGGGCGCGAAAGAATCCGCGAAACCGCCGGTCTGCTCGGCATCGCCGCCGTCGATACGCCCGCCGAAGCCGTTCAATCCAAATTTTTCTCCGACATCTGGAACACCAGCAACCCGCGCATCGCCAATTCGCTCGCGCTTCAGCAATCGACCATCGTGACGGGCAAAAACATTACGGCTTACGACATCGGTCTGGAAGGAATGGGGCAGGGCTACGCTGGGCAGATGACGCCGTTTCAGATGGCTCTGATTGCGGCGGCGGCGGGAAATATGGAAGGCAGGCTGATGAAGCCGAAAATCGAATTCGACCAGCCGCCGCAAATGTTTGCGCAGGTTCTCTCGCCGCAGCAAGCCGCCGCCGTGCGCAATATTATGGCGATGGTTACGGAAGGCGCGGGCGGCACGGCGACCAGCGTTTTCGCGCGGGTTCGCGAAGCCGGAATCCGTTCGGGCGGAAAAACCGGAACGGCGGAAAAACAAGCGCCCGTTTACGACGAGAAAACCGGAAAGCTGAAGACCGTCAAGCGCAAGCGGCGCGTCAACGGGCAGTGGATTGAATACGACGCACCCGTGATGTATGAGCGCACGGACAGCTGGTATATCAGCATCGCGCCGCTCGAACGCCCGACGCTGGCGATTGCCGTCGTCGTCGAAGGCGGCGGCTTCGGCTCGAAAACCGCCGCGCCGATTGCCGCCAACGTGATTATGAAAGCGCGCGACCTCGGGCTGCTGGGCGAGCAGTACAAGCCGAAAGTCCAGACGCCGCCCGCGGCGAACGCGCCGAAAAGAAGAAACGGTCAACGGCAATAAAGAGTAAAGTTCGCACTCAGATTTTGGAAGTTTGTATTTATGAAAAATCGCGCATCGTCACACGTTTTAATTTTGCTTTTAATCGGCGTCTTAACGGCAATCGCGCATTACGCCATTTATTACGGCGCTCTGATTCGCGGCTACGAAACGAGCAGCGTTACGGCGGGCAGAAACCTCGGTCTGCTGTTTATCCTGACGATTCTGCCGCTCTTTCTCACGCGTTTCACCAGATTTCAGGGCAACTGGACGCTTTACACGACCGCCGTCCTGCTTTTTTCAATCGGCTTAACCGTGCAGTATCGCCTGTTCAGCGACCTAGAATACGCTTCGCGCGACCGGAAGGCGGAAGCGCGGCAGGCGAAAATCGAAACGCAGCAGAAGCATTACATACAGGAAAATTATTCGGCGGAGAAAAAACAGATGATGGGAATGCCCGCCGAGCCGCCTGCTCCCGTCGATTTATCGAAGGAAAAACCGCGCCCCGCGAATGAATCGGCAGTCGGCGTCCTGACCTCGGGCAGAACTCTGATTCCGCTTTTCGCCTTTGCGCTGTTTTTCGCCGCGTTTTATTTTTTCCGGCGCGAAAAGGTTCTGAACATTTTGCAGAAAAACGGGTTTCTGCTGGTTATCCTGACGCTGATTCCGCTGATGCTCGCCGCCGTCACCTCGCAGGCGGGAAAATCAATCGGCAATATGACGCCGTGGGAGCCTTCAAAGATTCCGTTTCTCATCGGTTTCGCCGCGATTCTGGCGGCGCTCTACCGCAAACTGATGCAGACTTACTGGGGAATGCCGCGCGCCAAAGACGTGATGCCGCTGATGTTTATGGCGGTGCTGCCGTTTATCCCGTTTTTCGTTCTGAAAGATTTCGGGCAGATGCTCGTTTTCAGCTCGGTTTACGTCACGCTTTATTTGATTGCCGTCCGGCGTTTGCCGCAGCGTTTGGTTTTTGTCGGCTCGGTCGCGTTTCTGGTCGCGGTTTTGATGCTCAGCGCATTGCCTGCGACGGTGCAGGTCAAAGTTCCGCTGCTCTCGACGCTGGCGCAGCCGGTGAAAACCATCCTGCCGCCGCGCATCCACCAGCGTTTTCATTTGTGGTTTGATGCGCTGACGCCGCCCGCGCCTGACACGCCTTTCTGGAAAGGCGATTTGGCGGATTTCTACTGGAAGCAGTATCGCGCGGAACTCGTTGACCGCCGACCCGAAACGGAAGCGCTTTACAGCGAATTAAACAAAATCGAAAACAACAAAAATCCAGACTCCGCCGCCAAATCGCGCGCCTCGGAAATCCGCGCGGAACTGAAGCGAATCGCCGCGGAAGACATCGTTTTAATGTATGAATTGACGAAAAGCGAAGCGGCGACCGAAGAAATTCCGCCGGACAAAACCGAAATCGAGCGCAATCAGGCTGAGGAGCAGGACGTGCGCGAAATCAGGGAAAGACTGCAAGCGTTGAACGAGGAAGCGTGGTTCGGCGACGACGCGTTACAGGCTTCGCGCGCCACTTTCGGCATTTCTTCCGGCGGCGTAACCGGACGCGGTTTAGGTCTCGGCTACGTCGAGCTGATTCCGGTCGCCGATTCCGATTACATCTACGCCGCGCTCGGCGAAGAACTTGGACTTTTCGGCGGTTTGCTGATAATCTTTGCGCTGTTGACGCTGGTCAGCGCCGGTGTCCGAACCGCTCTGGACGCGCGCGATATGTTCAGCAAGCTGTGCGCGGCGGGACTGACGGCTTTTATCGGTTTTCAGGCGCTCGTCAATATGGGCGGCATCACGCGCGCGCTGCCGATGACCGGAATCACCCTGCCGTTTGTCAGCCACGGCGGCTTCAGCCTGATTACCAGTTTCGTGATGCTCGGAATGCTGATGGCAATCTCGCATCGCAACGCGGTCGATGTGAACATCGACAACAACGGGCACACCAACGGGCACGGCAACGGCAACGGAGCAAAATAAAAATTCACCGCAAAGACGCCGCAGAGGCAGAGAATATGAAACAACGGATAAGCACGGAAGAACGCGGATTAAGTAAAAATAAATTCGTGCAAATCTGCGTAAATCCGTTGTTTTATTTCTTAAAAATCTCTGCGTCTCCGCGTCTCTGCGGTTAAATCTTTCTAAGCGGTTTCGGATTTTGAGGAAAACAAAATGACGCAAGATTCTTTTCAACTGAATTCGGCGGCTATATCTGACCGGGGCTTGAGCCAGAAACGCCCGCACAACGAGGATTCCTATCTGGAAATGTCCGCGCGCGGGCTTTTTGTTGTCGCCGACGGCGTCGGCGGCGCGCAGGCGGGCGACGTCGCCTCGCAGATGGCGGTCGAAATCCTGGGCGAAGCCTTTACGAACCTGCGCGAGGGCGGCGACGTCGAGGAATTGATGAAACGCGCCATCGAGCACGCCAACGGCGCGATTTTTCAGATGTCGCACGATTTGGCGCAGCTCTCGACGATGGCGACGACCATCGTCGCGCTTCAGGTGACGGGAAATATCGCGACCATCGGTCACGTCGGCGATTCGCGTCTTTACCGGCTCGATTCGCGCGGTCAGCTTTTCCGCGAAACACAAGACCACTCGGTCGTCGAAGAAGAAGTGCGAGCCGGGCGGATGACGCCCGCGCAAGCCGCCAATCATCCGAGCCGCAACGTCATCTCGCGCGCGCTCGGCGCGGAGCAGACGGTCGAAGTCGATATGAAAACGATTATGATCGAGCCGAACACGACTTTTCTGCTCTGTTCGGACGGCATCACGCGTCATATCGAAGACCACGAAATCCGCGACCTGCTCGTCTCGATGCCGATTCCGTCGGAAATCTGCGCGCGGATGAAGGACATCTGCTACAGTCGCGGCGCGGAAGACAATCTAACCGCCGTCATCGTCAAAGTCGGCAGCAGCGCGGTGGAAGCGACCAACGGGAAGCCGCACGATTTCGAGGAAAGCACCATCGCGTCGGCGCGTCCCGCCGCTGCGTCGTCGAGCGCCGCGTTCGCCAATTCGGACGACGACGATTTTGAAATTCCCACGCAAAATCTGCAAATGCCCGCGGAAAACAAGAGCGCCGCGCGGGATTCTGATAAAACCGAACAGATTTCCGCCGCCGACACCGCCGAGCCTTCGACGCCCGCTGAAAACACGGCGGAAACGGTAAATTACCAGACGCCGCAGGCGGAAACCGCTTCCGCTCCTGTAGTCAAAGACGAGAAAACTTACACGATTGATAAGGATAAAGGCGGCAGCTTTCTCGGTAAGTTCCTGACCGCGTGTCTTTTATTGATTTTAGGCGGAATCGTCGGCGCGGCTCTGTATCATTTTCTCGCGGCGCGGTCGCAGCCGCAGCCGCAAATTGCCGTGCAGGAAACGCCGAGATTAACCGAGATGCGAACGCCGAACATCGAATATTCGGCTTTTGAAGACAACCGCCGAAACGTTGACCGCAATCCCGAACAGTTTATTTCTACCGGCGGCGCCAGCGCGCAGGACGCCGAGGGCTTGTATCTTCTGGGTCGCGCTTATTTCGTGATGGGCGATTACGTAAAAGCGAAAGACGCGTTTACCAGAGCCAGAAACCAGCTTTCCGAAGTGAGGGAAATCAACCGCCCGACGCTGGAAAACGAAATCGCCGTCGGCTTGTCAATCGTCGAAAACAACATCGCGCGCAACGAATTCATCAACCAGAAAAGATTGATAAGCTCGCCGCCGCAAAATCCCGCAAACACGGCGAATACGGCAAATACAATGGGAAACCAGTAAGCGACTGAAAAACGAATAGTGAAGAACGAAAAGTGAAGGAATTTATTAAATCACATTTCGTTTTTCACTTTTCGCTATCTTCTGGCTTCGTATAAAACGATTCCGCAGGCGACGGCGACGTTCAGGCTTTCGACGTTGTTTGCCATCGGAATCAACAGGCTTTCTTCGATTTCGGCGCGCTCCTCGTCGCTCAAGCCGTGCGCTTCCGAGCCGAAAACCAATAGTCTCGGCGTATTCCAGTCGATTTCGGTATGAATTTTTTCGGCGTTTACGTCGGCGCAGACCGATTTCAGATTTTTCTCGCGCGACCACCTGAGAGCTTCCGCAAAACCGGCGTTCGTCCATAAGGGCAGGCGGAGGCTCGCGCCCATCGCGCCGCGAATCGCTTTCGGCGAAAAAACGTCAGCCGAATTTCTGGTTAAAATCACGCCGGAAACGTCTACGGCTTCCGCCGTTCGCAGAATCGCGCCGAGATTGTTCGGATTGTTGATTTCGTGAAGCAGGACGACGAGCGGAAATTGCAGATTTCGCCTGAGCAGGTTGGCGCTGACGACGCTCTCGCCCGTCAAAGGCTTTTCGCAGATGACGACGATGCCCTGCGAAGTTTTCGTATCGGCAATCGAATCGAAAACTTTCCCGGAAACTTCTGCGAGGCTTTCGCTTTTCGCCGCGACCGAATTTAAAAAACTCCGCCCGCGCTCGGTTCCGGCAAAGTCTTCGGTGAAAAAGACTTCGCGAATCGGCAAAGCGGCTCGCAAAACTTCTTCAGCCAGCCGCGCGCCCTCGACGAAAACGAAATCGCGCTCGCGCCCGTCGCGCACCTGGCGGGCAAATTTCATCTTCTGATTGTCGCGGCTGGTGATTTTCAGCATCGTGAAACTTTGTCGAAACTAAAAACTAGCTTCTTTCAAGCGGCGAGTTAATTTTAAACGGTTGTGCCTGGCTTTGGTTTATGCCATAATTTCCTGGTTGATGCGCCCGTAGCTCAGCGGATAGAGTACCTGCCTCCGGAGCAGGGAGTCGCAAGTTCAAGTCTTGCCGGGCGCGCTTATCTTTCAGCTCTTCCAGATGTTTTCCCATAAAAAATCCGATGCCCAGCGAATCAGCTTCGATTGCCCGTTTTTCACCGGCTCAAGGCGAAGCCAGCCCTGTGCCAGATGATTTCGGGCGGGAATTCCGTAAAGCGAATCGTTAACCGGGCAATAGACGGCAATGTAATCGACTTCACCGTTTTTATAAGGTCGCCGTCTCTCGCTTTTCGGCTGGCGGCGAAGACATTTATATTTAAGAACGCCCCTGCTAATCCATGCGGTTTTAACCTGAACTTTAAAAATATCCGTTCCCGTATCGACCAGTAAATCGTAGCTCGCGCCGGAGCCGAACGGAATGCTGACAGTGAAACCCGCTTTTATATAAGCACTCAAAACGATTGACTCGCTGCTGTTGCCGATTTCATATTTCTGCATATCGCTACTGTTTCGGTTGAATCGTCACGGATTTAATTTTTACGTCGTCGAGCGGGCGCTCGCCGCTGCGCGGGACGCCGGCGATGGTTTTGACGTTGTTCATTCCCTCGACGACCTTGCCGAAAACCGTGTAGTTATTATCAAAACCCGGCTCGCGCTTGAGCATAATGAAAAACTGCGAGTTTGCCGAATCGACGTCCTGCGAGCGCGCCGCGCCGACGATGCCGGTGTCATACGGAATATCGGAAAATTCGGCTTTGACGTTCGGTTTGTTCGAGCCGCCGGTGCCGTCGTTGCTCGGGTCGGAGTCTTTCGATAAAGGGTCGCCGCCCTGTATGACCGAGGCGTTGATGCGATGAAAAGTCGTGCCGTTGTAGAAGCCTTCGCGCGCCAGCTCCTTGAATCGCCGGACGGCTTCGGGCGCGATGTTCGAGTAAAACTCAATCGTGATTTTGCCGAACGCGCCGTCGTTTTCCATTTCGATAACGGCGACTTCATTATCGGCGACGGGCGCGACGCCTTTTTTGACCGCGGCGTTTTTGTTGCCGGATTTATTGCCCGACGATTGACCGCCGGCGCCGCCGCAGCCGAAAAGCGTCAGAAAAAGCGCTGACAATAAAAGAAATTTCAAAATTTTCATAGGTTTAATTAGTCGAGAGTCAAGAGTCAGGAGTAGAGAGTCAAAGGAAAAAATTTCCGCTCTCGACTCTCTACTCTCTACCCTCGACTCGATTTTAAAACAGCTTCGCGCTGTCGAGCAAAATCGTCACCGGACCGTCGTTGACGAGCTCGACGTCCATCATAGCCTGAAATTTTCCGGTTTCGACTTTCGCTATTTGTTTTCGCGCTTCCCGTGCGAAAAATTCATACAGGCGATTGGCTTCGGCTGGCGCGGCGGCTTCGATGAAAGACGGTCGCCTGCCCTTGCGCGCGTCGCCGTAAAGCGTAAACTGCGAAACGACCAGCAGCTCGCCTTTTATATCGAGCAGCGAAAGATTCATTTTGCCTTCGGCGTCTTCAAAGATGCGCAGGTTCAGCGTTTTTTCGAGCAGATAAACGGCTTCGTTTTCCGTGTCTTCGCGCGCGACGCCGAGCAGAATCAGAATTCCTTTGCCGATTTCGCCGACCGTTTCGCCGCCGACCGTGACTTTTGCGCGCGAAACTCTTTGCAGAACTGCTCTCATAAGATAGTGGAAAATGGAAAACGGAAAGTGGAAAATTAGAAGCCGGAAATCGGAAGAAATAATTTATCTTCCGTCTTCTGACTTCAGGCTTCTATCATCTTCCGTTTTCCATCTGCGGTTTTCCGTTATTCTTCAATCGTGACTTTTTTCATCACGACCGGCTCCAGCGGTTTGTCATTGCTGCGGTTGGTCTGAACGTTGGCAATCGCGTCGACCACGTCCTGACCTTCGATGACGCGACCGAATTTCGTGTAGCTCGGCGGCAGCGGGTAATCGATGTGCATAATGAAAAACTGCGAGCCGTTCGTGTTCGGTCCGGAGTTTGCCATCGCAACCGTTCCCTTGTGATACGCGCCCTGATAAAGCGGCGACGTGCGGTTGATTTCGTCTTCAAACTTTCCGCCCCACGCCGATTCGCCGCCGTAGCCCATCCCGAGCGGGTCGCCGCCCTGAATCATAAAATTTTTGATGACGCGATGAAAAATCACGCCGTCGTAATAGCCGCGCTCCGCCAGCAGGCGAAAATTCTCGGTCGTTTTCGGCGAGTCCTGTTCCAATAATTCAAATTTGATAGTGCCTTTATTGGTTTCGATAACTGCAATTTTGTTTGCCATTAATAAAAAATCTCCTTCAATGAATGTATAAGTGCGAAATATTAAGGATTTATTTGATTATAGTAAGAAATAAATTCTTTTGTAACGTCGGGAGCCGGATATTTCCCGAGTTCGACGGGAAGTTTTTTGGCGGGGTCGAAGATGAACGCGATTCGTTTCTCGATTGCAAAAGTTTGAATTGCTTTGGAGATTTTCGCCATTTCTTTCCCGAGATAATTTTCGCTTCGGTGAGAATATCGAAAGGCAAAATTCTTAAAGGCTTCGGAGTTAATGTCAGGCTTCGCCGCTCCGAATTCTTCCGTTAAAGCTTTGTCGAATTCTTCGCCGAACTTTTTCATCAATTTCGTAAAGACGATTAGTCCGGTTTTCTCGTTCTCGAATAAACTCGTGTCGATAAACGCGATTTGAGGTGTCGGCGCGTCGAGCTTTAAAACGGCGGCGGGATTTTTCCGTTTGTCGTTATAGTAATCAATAAACTGTGTCGTGATGGTAAATTTCTCGTCATACGCCAGAATCAGATTGTTTTTATCGAGTTCGTAAACGTCGATGATGAGGACGTTGTTTTGCGCTTCAATCTGTTTCAGCGATTGACGAATTTCATTCATCACCGGCTCGACAAACTTTTTTTCACGCTGCTGCCAGACCTTTTCGCCGCAGGGCGAGGGGAAACAGTCAACGCTTCCTATTCCTACTTGCTCGTGAGCGGCGACGAGTTTTTTAATTCCTGTTTTGGTGTCTTCAAAAGCGCTGCTGTTGATGAAAGCGATTTTTTTCGTGCTTCCGGCGTCACCGACAGCCTGCTGCGAAAAATTGGCGGCGGCGAGCGAAAAAATAAAAAGAAACGCGCAGAATAATTTTATCATTGTCCCAAAATAAATCTTTCGATTGCCGCCGCGACGCCGTTTTCGTCGTTTGATAAGGTTTGATGAAAGCGCTCATTTTCCAGCAGTTCGGGCGAAGCGTTGCCCATCACGACGGGCGTTCCGGCAAATTCGAGCATCTGCAAATCGTTGAAATTATCGCCGCAGACCATCACGTTTTCCGGCGTCAGGTTTTCGATTAAGGCTAATTTTTCCAGCCCGACGCCTTTCGACGCGTCGGGCGGCAGAATGTCGATGAGCGTAAAATCCAGGTGCGGGTAAACGGTCGTCAGAATCATCGCCGTCTCGCTCAGTTCGTTTCGCAGAATCATTTCCAGCTCGCCCATCGACGCGCATTTTCCCGAAAATGAAACGTGGACGGTTTCCGTTTCGTCGAGAACGTTTTCCAGACGCGGCACGTGAACGACGGCTTCTTCGGCTTCGTCGCCGTGCAGGTGTTTCGACCAGACGATATATTTTTGCAGCGGGATGTTTTCTTCCGAAACCGTTTCGTAAAGCAGAGCGCCTTTGCCGTGCGGGTCGCAGCTTAAAAGCGCGTCCGCGCCGAACTCGCGCCCGACGCGCAAAATCTCGCGCACGGTTTCGCCCGATAAAAGCGAGGCGGCGACCGTTTCCAGCGACTGCGCGTATTTCAGAAGCG
>JALZHR010000110.1 GCA_030860665.1 Acidobacteriota bacterium | reverse complement strand
CGCGGCGGCTCGTTCGGCGGCGAGCTTCCAGTCGGTCTGCAAGCCCGTTCCCCACGTCGCCGTGCCGTGCGGCTCGTTTTTAAGGTCGATGCCGATGACATACGGCAGGTGCTTGTAGCGCGCGGCGACAAACGCCAAATCGTCGAGCCATTGCTGTTCGGTGTAATTGTCCGTATACCACAGCTCGGTCAGATTGTCGCAGTCCGGCGTGTGGTGGTCGAGCAAAACGTAAATCTGCTCGTTGTTCAATTCATTGACGACCAAATCGAAAAGCTCGAGCGATTTTTTGCCCTTCAGCTCGCGATTCCGCGTAAAATTAATCGCTCCGGCGTTCGCGACCGGAACGTTTTGCAGAACAGCCGGGCAGAAAGGCAGGCGAACGGCGTTAAAGCCGGTGTTTTTGATTTGTTTTATCTGGCTGCGCCAATTGCGCGCCCAGAGTCCGTGGACGACATAGTCGTTGACTTCCTGAAAGCCAAACCAGTTGACGCCGCGCAATTGAATCTCCTGATTGCTGCTGCCGTCATAGATACGTCCTGACTGCACGCGATAACCTGCCGCGGTGACGGTCAGGCTCGTGGTGGCGAGAAATGCAATCAACAGTAAAAATTTGGAAAATAGCTTCATAGAATACTCCTTATCTTTGTTGATTAGCGTGCGGTTTGCGGCGCAACGCTTAAGAAGTAAACGCGTAGCCGGAAACGAAAACAGTATCAGCCGCGAGAGCGATTTTTTTCGGCGGCTGAATAAAACGCGCGTTTTCTGACCGCTCAACGCGCCGTTTGACCGCTCGCAGATTTTTTCTAACGGCTTCGGAAAAATCAGCGTATATTTCCGAGTAACAGGGATTTACCGGAATTCGCTCGGATAAATCCCGCGCCGGTCGGCGATTAATTTTCGGAAATAAAAATTAAGGAGCAATACTTATGAAAAAATTTACGTTCTTATTTGTTTTGGTTGGAATCTCGACGCTCTTTTACGGCTATAATGTCTGGGCGGACGAGAAGGAAAAGGAAGCGGCGCGCGTTCCGCTGGAAAATTATCTGAAAGGTCACGCGACCGGAAACCCGGAATTTATGCGTAAGGCGTTTCACACGGAAGGCAAGATGATTTTTGTCCGCGAAGGCAAATACTCGACGCGCACTTTTGAAGAGTATATTGCGGGAATGAAGGACGGAAAGCCCGCCGCCAATGAAGCGCAGCGCAAACGCTGGATTGAAAGCATAGACGTCGCCGGAAACGCGGCGGTCGGCAAGATTATTCTCGATTATCCGAGCGGAAAATTCGTCGATTATATGACGCTTCTGAAAATCGACGGCGAATGGAAAATCGTCAACAAAAGCTTTCATTTTGAGCCGAAAGCGCAGCCGCAGAAAACCGAGTGAAACTAAAAACTGATAACTGAGAACTGATAACTGAGAACTCATAGTGAAAAGCAGTCAGCCGTCAGCTATCAGCAGTCAGCTTTTAATTCTGAATTATTAACTATCAGTTATCAGTTAAAAAAGATGTCTCTATTCAATTTTAGAAATAAATTACCTTCATTCTGGACAATTCAGCTCGCGGGCTGGATTGTCTATTTTGCGGTGATTTACATCACGTTTCTGTCGGTCGCGCAGCCGGGAAATTTTCTTAATTTGTTTTATCTGAAAGGCTTTCGCGCGCTGACCGGATTTTTTCTGACCTCGTTTCTGATGCGCCCGGTTTACCGGCGTTTCGGAAACCGGCTCTCGATTGGCTGGCTGGTCGTCCTGGTTTTGGTTTTCGCGCTGGTTTTCGGCGTGGCGTGGACGGCGATTGAAAGCGTTTACGTTTATCTGACCAACGCGGCTTTTAACCGGACGAATTATCTCGCCCGCAGCCCGCGCATCGCGCTCGACTACGCGATGACTCTGACGGCTTGGAGCGCCCTGTATCTCGGCGTCAAAAACTGGTGGTCGTGGCAGAAGGAACGCGAAAACGCTCTGGAATCTTCGGCGCTGGCGCAAAAGGCGCAGCTCGAAATGCTGCGCTATCAGCTAAATCCGCATTTTCTTTTCAACGCTTTAAATTCGATTCGCGCTTCGGTCGACGAAGATTCGGCTCGCGCCAAGCAGATGATTACGCAGCTTTCCGAGTTTCTGCGCTACTCGCTTTTGCACGAAAGCGCGCAGAAAATTCCGCTGCGCGACGAACTGGAAGCCGTGCGAAATTATCTGGCGATTGAGAAAATTCGCTTTGAAGATAAACTGGCGGTCGAATTCGACGTCGACGCGGCGGCGGAAAATTTCAAAGTCCCGTGCTTTCTGCTCAATCCGCTGGTCGAAAACGCGATAAAACACGGCTTGCAGACCAGCCCGAAGCCGCTGAAAATCAAAATCTCGGCGCGCGCGGACGCGGCGGCGGACAGATTGTTTCTGGAAATCTCGAACACCGGAAATCTGCAAAACAATCCGAACCGCAGCGGAAACGGGAATGGAAACGGAAACGGCATCGGTTTGAAAAACGTGCGCGAACGCCTGGAAAATCTGTCGGACGAAACCGGCAGTTTCGAGCTTTTGCAGGAAAACAACCTGGTAAAAGCGCGAATCGAGATTACAAAACACGAAAACCAGATAAAGAAAACGCGGAATGCGGAACGCGAAATGCGGAATTCATAACAATTTTCAATTTTCAATTTTGAATTAATGATTTCTGATGTTCATCGCTGCGGCGTTCCGCATTCATCGTTTCATTATGAAATACAAGACCATCATCATCGACGACGAGCGGCTGGCGCGGCGCGAAATGCGCGGGCTTTTGGCGGAATTTGATGAAATCGGCGTGGCGGGCGAAGCGGAGAATCTTTCCGAAGGAATCGATTTGATTCAGAAGGAAAAGCCGGACGTGGTTTTTCTGGACATCCAGCTCGGCGGCGAAAACGGCTTCGATTTGCTCGAAAAAATCGAGCGCAATTTCAAGCTGATTTTCGTCACGGCGTTCGACGCCTACGCGATTCGCGCTTTTGAAGTCAATGCGCTCGATTATCTTTTAAAGCCCGTCAATCCCGAACGACTGGCGAAAGCGATTGAGCGTTTGAGCCTGAGCGACGACGAAGAAAATAATTCGAGAAACGAGCAGCAGCAGCGCCGACCGCTCGAATTCGACGACCGCATTTTTCTCGAAATCGGCGAGCGTTCCGTATTTTTAAAAGTCTGCGACATCTCGCACATCAACGCGGCGGGCGATTATTCCGAGGTTCGGACGGTCGATAGAAGAAAGCTCCTGATTGAAAAATCGCTGCGCGAATGGGAAGAACGCCTGCCGGAAAAGCACTTTTTGCGGATTCACCGGCAAACGATTGTCAATCTCGAAGAAATCGAGCACATCGAATCGTGGTTTAACCGCACGTTTCAGATTCGCCTGAAAAATTACCGCGAGTCGTTTCCCGTCAGCCGCCGCTATTCGGTTAAACTTAAAAACAGGTTCAATTAATCGACGATGCTCAAAGCCGAACTCCGCAAAATTTATCTCGCGCGGCAAAAATCGCTTTCGCCGGAAGAAAGAAGCGAGAAAAGCGCGCGGATTGCGGACAATTTTTTTCAAAATTTCGATTTAAGCGGAATCAGCTATCTGCATTGTTTTCTGCCGATTGGAAAATTCGGCGAGATTCAGACGAAGCCGATTTTCGAGCGAATCTGGCGCGAGTTTCCGCAGGTCGAAACGCTTGTGCCGCGCGTCGATTTCCACGCCGACGAAATCGAAAACCTGAAATTTACGCCCGAAACCGAGCTGGTCGAAAACGCGTGGCAGATTCACGAGCCGGCGCACGACGAAACGATTGAAACGGAAAAAATCGACCTTGTTCTCGTTCCGCTTTTATGCTTTGACGAAAAAGGCTTTCGCGTCGGCTACGGAAAAGGCTTCTACGACCGTTTTCTGAAAAACTGCCGCGCCGGTTGTCTGAAAATCGGCTTGAGCTATTTTCCGCCAATTCCTGAAATCAAAGACGCGCACGCGCGCGATGTAAAACTCGACTTCTACGTCACGCCGGAAAGAATTTGCGCGCCGCGCTGACGCAGTGACGCGGAGAAAAAAAATACAGGGATAACAGGATAAACAGGGATGCGAAATAGATTTTATTTAATTATCCCTGTTCATCCTGTTATCCCTGTTAATTTTCTTCAAAAAATCTCCGCGTCCGCGCGTCATAACTGTTTCGCCTTCAGAATATCGCGGATTTCCGCCAGCAGAACTTCCTCGCCGGTCGGCGGCGTCGGCGGCTTTTCAAGCGCATTGAAGATTTTTATCGCGTAGCGCGCCAGCAAAAACATCACGAAAGCCACAATCAAAAAATTGATGACGTCGTTGATAAACTGCCCGTACATAATCAGCGGCTGTTTCGCCGTCTGCGCCGCCGCTATTTCCTCGGCGGTCGTCACCGGCATATCGCCCAGATTCCAGACTTTATCCTTGAAATCGATTTTGCCTGCCAGTAAACCGACAAACGGCATTATGATGCCATCGGTAAAAGTTTTCACAATCGAGTTGAAAGCCGCGCCCATAATAAAGGCAATCGCCAAATCGAGAATGTTTCCGCGCGCGATAAACGCCTTAAAATCTTTCCACATATTGATTTCTACCTGTCATTTATTTTGTTTTACGAGACCGGAAAAGCATAGAATTTTTATCTCATCGGCTGCGAAGCGTCAAGGAATGGGATGAAATACGCCCGGTTTAATAAAAAATCTTGCCTTTTCGGTAAAAATAGCGTTACTATCTTAATTGCATTCCATTAAAAAGCAGTTTGAAAGTCTGTAAATATTTTTTGAGGCTCGGATTCCAATCACCGGGTCGTGATTACGAATCCAGCAAGCCGGACTTCGGAATTTAACCTTTTTCTAAAAGTGGAGGTGATTTTTGTGAAGGATTTGTTATTTGCAGTTTTAGCGTTAGTCGGAGCCGTCGTCGCCGTGATGTCTTTTATGTCGTATCAGCGAAGCGCAAATACGACGATGTTTGTTCTGACAATTGTCGGCGTCCTTGCTCTGCTCGGTTTCGGCGGCGTGTTTCTAGCCAAAAGAATGAGCAATAAAGAGGAAATCCATATTACCGAATAGATTTCCTATTTTTTGCCGAAAGTCAGGTTTATACTTTTTTAAGCGGATAAAAACCTGCTTTGAGCCGGATGGAAGTTTTTGTGTTTAAACGTCTGCCCGGCTTTTGTTGTTTACGGCTTTAAAGAAGAAAAACTCTGTAAGCTCTGAGCTGATTTATATGAGAAAACAGTTCGGAGCTTACAGTTCAGAGCCTGCATTCGATTTTATTCCCGTCTTTCCTATTTTTCGCGCAAAGGCGTTATCTGCCCAAGCCTTCCTGCAAAATCTGCGAAAGCTGCCAGATTAAAAGGCTGCCCGGATTGTCCGTCGCGTAATGCACGACCTGCATATCATCGACCGTAATCGCCATCGCAATCCGCCCGCGCCGCGTGTAGACGATGCCGACGTCGGCGCGCAGGCGGTCGAGCGTGCCCGATTTTGAAGCGACCGGAACGGTGTCCAGAGCGTTACGCCCGATGCCGTCCTTATACTGCTGACGCCTCAGAACGTCGAGCATACTTTTCGACGCTTCGGCGCTCACGATTTTTCCGAATTCGAGCATTTCCAGTATCCCGACCATATTCTGCGGCGAAGACATTCCCAGCCCGAAAGTTTTTATCACCGGGTCGGTCGCGACGCGGCTGTCCTTTTCCGTGCCGAAAACTCTGCGGATTGATTTGGTGTCGGTAAAACCCAAGGCTTCCATCCGCGCGTTGACCGCATCCGCCGTCACTTTTTCCAGAACCAGATTCGTCGCCGTATTGTCCGAGACGACGATCATCAGATTGACCGCCGTCCGCAAATCGATTTTCGTATTGTCGGAAAATTCGCCGAGAACGCCCGAGCCGCCGACTTTCTTTTCTTTGGTCAGAACGATTTCGTCCGTCCAGCCGAGCTTACCTTCGCTGACCTGAAAATAAGTTTCGACCATAATCGGCAGCTTTATCGTGCTCGCCGTGCGAACGCGTTCGTCGCCGCGCAGAGAATACGTCTTTCCCGAATCCAGATTTTTCGCGTAAATCCAGACCTTGCCTTTGAAATCCCTGATTGCCGCGTTGATTCGCTCGTCGAGCGTCTGCGGCAATGCAGGCGCGGAAACCGTTTTAGGCGTCGGCTGCGTTCTCTGCGCGAAAACGCCGTGGGCGGCAAACAGCGAAATTAAAACCAGGCAAAGCGAAATTTGTTTCAGCATTAATTATCTCCGATTATTTATCAATAAATTGCAGTTCGATGCGGCGGATTGAACCTTTGTAATTTATCTTACAAACTGCGGCAAAACAAGACAGGAATTTTTCATCTAACCTTCTTTGACGTTTCGCGGAAATGCAAAAGCCGACCGGAAGCGTTATAATAAAGTTGACAAAAATGTAAAGATTTATAAAATTGAAGTTTTTTACAGAGGTTTAAAAGAAAAAGAGTAATGCCAAAGATTGCAGACATTCAGGAAACACCGAATCCGAACGCGGTGAAATTTATTTTAAAAGAGCCGGTCAGCCACGGCACTTCGCATTCGTTCAAACGGGCGGAAGACGCCGAAGGCAACGAGCTGGCGAAATCGATTTTCGACGTCGGCAACGTCGTTTCGGTTTTCTATATGGACAAGATGATAACGGTCGAGAAAACGGACGAAGCCGATTGGGACGAGATTCTGCCTGCGCTGGCTGTCCCGATTCGCGCGGCTGAAGCCGTTCAAGTGACGAACGGAAACGGCGCGGCAAAATCGGTCGGCGGCGCGATTGCCGCCGCGCTGGACGACAATCCGCAGGTGCGCGAAATCGAAGCGCTGCTGGACGAGCGCATTCGCCCTTACCTGGCGGGCGACGGCGGCTGGGTGGAAATCGTCGGGCTTGAGAATAAAACTTTGCAGATTCGCTACGAAGGCGCTTGCGGAAGCTGCCCATCGAGCCTGACCGGAACGCTGATGGCGATTGAAAATATGATTAAAGATGAAATCGACCCGGAAATCTCGGTCGTCACGGTTTAAGTTTTTAAGAAGGGCGATTTACAGGCATAACAAGATAGACAGGGATAGGAAATAGATTTTATTTATGCTTGTTTATCGAGCCGCGAAGCCTGTTTATCATTGTAAATTCGTTTTCAGGTTTATTTTTTTATAGTTTGCGAAAGCGTCTCGTCATTTCTCCGGCGGGCGCTTTTCTCATTTATTTTGAAAAGTTTCTTGACATAAATGTTTCCTTTTGTTCATAATGCCAAAGGTGACAATTTTTGTTAAAGCGTCACTCCATCTCTAGCGTTCAAATTGTCACACATAATCGTGCCAGCCTTTTTCAATCCCTAAAAATGCTGTAGTTTGTCAAGAAAACGGAGGAAACCAAAGTGAATAGTGAAGAACTCGAACAAAGTTTGAGAACTGAATTCGAGAGTTATCTCAAAACCGTTCTCGCGGAAATGCGACAGGAGATGTCTCAGCTTCAGGCAAAAGTCGAAGACGAGATAGAAAAACACAAAGCGCAGCTCGAACAGATTTTCCAGAGCGCATCTGCCAGCCTCGATGCCGATCGCGGCGAACTCGACGCAGGATTTCGCGAATCGGTCGTCGAACATTTGCGGCTGGCGCGTGATGAAGGCGCGCGCATTACGGCGACGGCGATTGCCGAAGCCGAAGAAATGGAAAAACAGGCTGCCGCGCAAGCCCCACCGAAAGCCGGTTTTGCCGAGCTGCGAGAAGCCATCAACGAAATCAGCAGCAAAACTTCCCAATCCGAAATCCTGAAATCGCTGGTCAATCACGCGGCGAACTTTGCTCCGCGCGGCGCGTTTTTCGTGGTCAAAAACGAGCATTTTGTCGGCTGGCGCAAATTCGGCAACGAAAAAGGCGAAAACGAAGAAGCCGTCCGCGAAGTTTTTCTTCCCGTTACGGCAGACAGCATTCTGGGCGAAGCCACACGCTCGCTGGCGACCGTCGAAAGCTCGGCGGAAACATTTTCGGCTGATGCCGCGATTCTGGAAAAACTCGAATTCGGCTCGCCGGAGAAAATGTATGCGATTCCGCTCGTCGCGCGCGGTCGAGGCGTCGCCGTCCTGTATGCCGACTACGGCAACGAAGGCGCGCATCTCGACACCGACGCGCTGGAAACTCTGGTGAAGGTCGCCGGTTTGACGGTCGAGCTGCTGGCTTCGGCAAAACCCGCGCCGAAAAGGAAAGCGACTGTCGCCGCCGCGGCGACGTCTCCGGTCGGCACAGGCGAATTGTCGCCGGTTGAAGAAAGCCAGCCATCGCCGGAGGAGGAATCTTCATACCAGCCGCCGCAAAGCTATCAGGAATCTCCGGGCGTTTCCGGTTCTCCTTACGGCAGCGGCGGCGGCGGCAGCCAGCCCGCTTATCAGGCTTCTTTTGAAAGCGAGCCTGCCGCGTATCAAAGCGGAGTCGAATCGCAGGGTTTTGTTTCCGGCGGCGATTTCCAGCAGCAGCAGCAGCAGCCGCAAGCGTCTTATTATCAGGAACCCGCGCCCGTCGAGACGTATCAACCGTCGCCGCAGGCTTTTGAAGAATATTCCGCGCCGAAGGAAGAAACTTATCCGACTTACGACGATTCGTGGAATCAGCCGAAGGTTGTCGAAAGCGATTACGTAACGGGTTATCCGACCGAAAGCGGCGACACAAGCGGCGGATACGCGCCGGACTACTCCTTCCAGCCGAGCGTAGAATCGCAGCAGCCGCAAACTCCGACGAGCGAATACCAGTTTGAAAGCCCGTCTTCCTTTGAATCGCCGCAGGCGGAGGCTTTTCAGAATTACGCTCAGCCGGTGGAATATACTCAGCCCGTCGAAGCGGAGACGTATTCGCCCGTGCCCGCGGCGGAATCGTATGCGCCCGC
>JALZHR010000528.1 GCA_030860665.1 Acidobacteriota bacterium | reverse complement strand
CGCGCGGAAAAATCGTTTTACGAAAGCGGTTCTGGGGCTTTCCGGCGGCATCGATTCGGCGATTGTCGCGGCGCTGGCGGCTGAGGCTCTCGGCGGCGAAAATCTTTTGTGCGTGATGATGCCGTCGCCTTATTCGTCGGAAGGCAGCATCAAGGATTCCGAAGCGTTGGTGAAAAATCTCGGCTGCGAGTCGCGCATCGAGCCGATTTCCGGAGCGTTCGACGTTTTGATAAAACAGCTTAATCTGCATAAGCCGACGAAAAGCGGCGAAAGTCTGGCGGGCGAAAATATGCAGTCGCGCCTGCGCGGCGTTATCCTGATGGCGATTTCCAACGCCGAAGGTCGCCTGCTGCTTTCGACCGGAAACAAATCCGAATTGGCGGTCGGCTATTGCACGCTTTACGGAGACACGAACGGCGGTCTGGCTGTCCTGGGCGACGTTTTGAAAACGGAAGTCTGGCAGGTGGCGCGGCACATCAACGAAACCGCCGGGCGCGAGATTATTCCGAACGCGATTATCGACAAAAAGCCCTCAGCCGAGCTTGCGCCGAATCAATTCGACCAGGACAGTCTTCCGCCTTACGAATTGATGGACCCGATTTTGCAGCTTTATTTTGAAAATAAGCTCTCGCCCGAAGAAATCATCGCCGCCGGAAACGACGCGCGGCTGGTTTACGATGTTCTGAACAGGGTCGAATCTCCGGCGAATGAATTCAAGCGGCAGCAGCTTCCGCCGACGATTATCATTTCCCGAAACGCCATCGGCGTCGGGCGTCGGCGACCGATTACGCATAAATATCGCAGAGTTCAAAGTCAAAAAATTCAGGCTTTGTAGCGCGCGCCCGAATAAATTTATTTTCCTTTGCGCCCGGTGAAACTTACGCCCTCAGTTTCGTGTCTATTGACTACAGGTAAAAGCGGTTTTGCACAAAAACAGGAAAAACAGTGGTAAATCATAAGAGAAACTTTAAATTCTAAATTCTAAATTAATTTGGAAAACATATTCAGTAATAATTTAGAATTTAGAATTTCCTTTCCCTGATTTTTGTGCAAAGCCGGTAAAAGTCTGAAAAATCAGGAGTAAGTATGAAGAAACTTTCAATTATTTTGATAATAATCTGCGCGGTTAATTTTGTTTTTGCCCAAAATGACGGCGAGGTTTTGCAGTTTAAATCGAAAATCGGGTTTACCGCCGGCGAAGATAAAATTGTCGGGCATCAGTTTCTGGAAAACGGCAGAAAGCTCCTGATTATCGGAGAGAAAAATTTGCAGGTCTGGGACGTCGAAAACGGCAAATTGCTCCATTCGGTTTCGCACCAGATTCCGCAATTCGCGTCGCGCGGTTTTATCAGCACGTATCTGTTTATGGGCTTGCCGAGGCTTTTGGATTGGCGTCCGTTCGTCATTGACGAAGCGGGAAGATGGATAATCACCGTCGAAAAAACCGGAGCTAATCCGCTGCGTTCCGCCGTTGTGCGCGATTTGCAGAATCTGAAACAAATCGCCGTGATGGAGCTGCCGAACGTTTCGACCGAATACATTTCTTTTGATGAAAACAAAAACGAAATTCTGACCTTCGGCGTAACGGATAAAACGGGCGCTTTCGCCAGTTGGGACAAAGACAGATTTACGGCGAAAGAAGTCGTCACCATCAGGGAATACAAATGGCATCACAAGATTCGCAGCGACGAAAAAATGATTGTCGGTTCGGGCGACACAAAGGTTACCTGGTCGGCTTTGGGTTTAAACGGCAAACAGGGCGATACTTTGACGCTGCGCGACGTGAAAACGGGCGCGATTGAAAAAGAATACGCCGCGAAAAATCTGAAGCCCGAAACCGCGTATCAGGAAACCGCCGTCAGCGCGGACGAAAAATTTCTGATTTCAAAGCGCGACGACCGGGTTTTCGTCTGGGAAATCGACGGCGACGGTCAGCCGAAATTTGAAATCTCGCAGCCGAATCCGAAGGGAAGCTTTAGTTTCAAGGGATTTTTCGAGCGGAAATATATCGTCGCCAAAATCGATGAACATCTTCGCATCTATGACATTGCCGGAAACGGCGCGCCGAGGCTCGAAGTCCTGCAGCAAAATCCGAAGGAAGATTTGGATTTTGTCCAAATCCTGAGCAATAGATTCGTCGTTGTCGAAGCCGACAGCAAGCTTCGCGTTTACGACCTGCAAGGCAATAATACGCCGAAACTTGAAATCGTTTCGGAAAATCCGAAGGACACGGTGGAATTTCGCGGCGCGACCGAAGACGGAAAATACATAGCCGTCCGCGACGACCGAAAAGTTTCCGTTTTCGACTTGTCGGGCGGCGAAAAACCAATTTACGAAATTGTCCGCCAAAGCGAAAAAGAGCGTTTTCCGACGGTGAAATTTTTGAATGACAAAAATCTTCTGGTAGTGGCGCGCGTTAACCGAGCCGAGAAAAAAGAGCCGAAAACGGAATTTTACGACATCCAGAGCGGAAAGATGGTTTTCGATGCGGCGTTTGAAGCCGGAGACGATTTGAAATTTACGGCTGACGGCAGGTATCTTTACGAAACCGAATTAGGCTCGTTTTCCGTCTGGAACGTAGCCGCCCGCAGGTTTTACGCGCTCGGCTTGGAAACTTACACGCCGAGTTATGACGCGGATAATCCCAATTATCTGGCAGACACGCCGCGCAACACGGAATACGTCGTATTCAGCCCCGATTATCGTTACATTCTGCGCTACGACGGCGATGTCACGGCGGTTTTCGAGACGGAAACGGGCAAGCTGTTGCAGGCGATTTTCAATCCCGAAAAAGTAAAATACGACAAACAAAACCGCGTCAAAAAAAGCGGTCTCGGCAAAGCGGGCTGGATAAATAACGGAAAATACGTCTATGCGTTTGACTCGTCATACATTTTCAATTCAAAAACCGTCAGCTTTTGGGAAGTGAAAAAATAACGATTTTTGGCTTTGCACCAAAAGTGCTTAAATTTGACATTTTGCACCAAAAGCATCAAAAAGGCAGAAGCCCGCGCGTCAGCAAGGGCGCTCTCGAAAGGCTAAAGGATAAAGGATAAAGGATAAAGTAAAGC
>JALZHR010000089.1 GCA_030860665.1 Acidobacteriota bacterium | reverse complement strand
GTCATATCGTATTTCATCGCGTCCATTCCTTCGGCGGGCTTGATGGAGATGCCGCCCGTGTCGAACGTAATGCCTTTACCGACCAGCGCGGTCAGCTCGCCTTTCGCGCCGGTCGATTTTTTCGGCTCGTATCTTAAAACGATTAATTTTGCGGGCTCTTCCGAACCTTTCGACACGCTCAGAAGCGAGCCCATTCCCATTTTTTCCATTCTGGCTTCGTCCAGAATTTCGCATTTCAAGCCGACTTCCTTCGCCATCTGCTGGGCGCGGCGCGCCATCTCGGTCGGCGTCAGGATGTTCGGCGGCTCGTTCGATAAATCGCGCGTAAAGTTGATTGATTCGCCGATGATTTCGCCGCGTTCCAGACCGGCTTTGAGTTCTTTTTCGTTTGCGCCTTCGACGCAGACGGCGAAAGTGTCAATCGCCTTGTCGTTTTTGTCTTTGGTTTTGTATTTATCCAGCTCGAACAGGCTGGTGACGACGCCCTGCATCGCCTGCGCCGCGATTTCGCGCGCCTCGCCCGTGTCGAAACGCGGGACGAGCGCAAAGCTTTTAACGTTCAGCTTGCGCAGGAAGCGCGCGGCGGTTCCCGCCAGAATCGCCACGCCCGCCGTTTTATAATCCGTTTTTTCACCAATTCCGACGAGCAAAATACGGCTCGCTTTGACCTTGCCTTTCGGCGCGACGTGCAGGAGAGCGGTCTCGGCTTCCTTTCCGGTAAATTCTTCGGACTTGATGACCGAAGCGACCAAGCCGCCGGTCAGTTTATCCAAATCCTTCAAAAAACCGCCGGTAGCCTTTTCGTCCTTGAAAACCGCAACTGCAATCGCCTCAACGTTTGCCTCCTGATACTTACCTGTAATAGCCTGAGATTTCATTCGGTATTTTCCCTCGTTATTGGTTAATTAATAATTAAAACCAGATGTTAATTAATTCTTTTTACTGACGATTAAACATCTTACTGTAATTTTGCCGTGTAAATCTATAACCTATCTTGAATTTTCCTTCAACTGCTGGCGCGTTTCCCGCTCGACGGTTCTGGTTTTTATAGTTTCGCGCTTGTCGTAAAGCTTTTTACCCTTCGCCACGCCGACTTCAAATTTGATGCGCCCGTTTTTCCAGTAGATGCGCGTCACGACCAGCGTCATTCCCTTGACGGTCGTCTCGCGGTCGAGCTTTTCAATCTCGCGCCGGTGCAGCAATAATTTCCGCGTCCGCAGCGGCTCGTGATTCTCGCGGTTGCCGTGCGAATACGGAGAAATATGCGCGTTGAACAGCCAGACTTCGCCGTCCTTTACCGCGACGTAGGATTCCTTTAGCTGAATCCGCCCTTCCATCACGCTCTTGACTTCAGTGCCTTGCAGCGCGATGCCCGCCTCGTAGCGGTCGAGAATATGATACTCGTGAAACGCGACCCGGTTATTGACAATGTCTTTCTCGCCAGCCGACATAAAATCATATTTTGCCTTGCCGATGTTTAACAAGCAAGTCGGAAAGTGTTTAATCATTTAACAAGCGCCGTTTTCAGTTGACAAGTGCGCTTTCAATTCTTAAATTATTCTTAGCTGTTGGGAGATCGTCTAATGGTAGGACTGCAGTCTCTGGATCTGCCTATCGGGGTTCGAATCCCTGTCTCCCAGCCAATCTTTTAATTAGCATCATAAAAAATCCCGATTCTCGAAAATTAAAGAAAGGCGCGGATTACAATCTTTCGGATTTCAAATCGAAGCCGTATGCCCGGCAAAATTCATACTCAAATCTCGCCTGTTTGACGTTTATTTATAGTATATCTATAATCTCTGCTCGAATCGTCGTTTTTTAAATCCCAAGCCCTCAGAAACCCGATTTCTTCAACTCAAAGTCAATTAGGAGAAAATATGAAAAGATTTTAGTGGTCTTTGTCTGCGCGATACTGCTGTCAGCGGCGTCATTTGCTCTTTCAAAAAATTCCGAAAAAGTTTTCAATTTTTTCGAGAGCAATGCAGGCGCCGAAACTCTTAATCAAAAATCTTTAGAAACAGCAAATAAGACAACTCAAGGCAGCCTGCCGAATAATCCCGCTTCCGATTACGTTCTTTTTGAAATGTTATTTAACTCAGTCAAAGCCCACGAACTGTCGGCGGCAAAACTTGAATCGGAAGGTAAGAGCGGTCGAATTTGGCGCGAGTATTTTCAGAACCGCGCCGGGTTGACCACGGAACAGCTTAATATCCTCAGACAAACTGCTAACGAATTTATGCAGGCAGTCGAGCCGACCCACAGAGCCGCCAAAGAGATTATCAACCAGCGGCGGGCAGAACGCGCTAACGGTCAAGCGCCGACGCCTGCGCCTCCTCAATTAGTGGCGCTACAGCATCAGCGTCAAGCCATTGCTCTGACTCATCGCAATCGCCTGCAAGGAATGCTGGGCAATGAAGCCTTTGAACAATTGCGGCAATTTCTAAGACGAAATACCAGCAGCGGCAACGGTATGCAAACTTCTAACTTCGCCGAATACCAATCCCTTCTTCAAGTCGGGCAAAAGGAGGAGCTGTTTAGATGATGAATAGAATTTTTCTAATCTGCACGCTGGCAACAGCCGCATTATTCCTATTTACCACCACGCCACAGACGCAGGCGCAAACGGGGATTTATTTGATTGGAGGAGTCGAATATAACGTCGGGTCGCAAACCGTCGGCGGATACGCGGGAACTTATATCACATACGATATGCTGGATTATTATGACCCTTGGGTAGATGGAAAACTCACTTATGAAAATCCGTATGAACTTATAGACCGGCAGCAGGGTGAAGGAATCAACGATGCCATTTTTCCTTTTCTGGGATACTATGTTGATTTTACGTCAGAGGATTATCGCCCTAACAAACTGCTTTGTACTTTTACCGACCACCGTCTGCGCGCCAAAAATACAGGACCGCCGCTTTTTACCGAATGGTCTGACCCGTATCAGATAGATAAGCTGACGCCTATTTACCATATCGGGACAGAGTATTTTCTGGAAGTGACTTCGCAGTTTACGGAAAGTCTCGCCCCAAGACCGCTTTTGCCAGCGGGCAATATGGAACTTTGTATTCAAACGCCGACCGTCGAAAAAGTCACTTTTGAGACGATAAACAGTCAGGTGACGGAAGATAATCCGTCTCATCTGGGCGGCGGTTATAGAATTTTTCCTGACCGACAAACCTTAACGTCTAACGAGCCGAACAGAAGAATCGTACGGGTTAAAGCTTCGCTGGCGCCGTATTTCCCCGGAGCGCCGCAGGTGCCTAACGTTCCGGTATTTTTCAAAAATTTCGATATTGATGACCCTTCGAGCGATTCAGTTATTGACGCAAACGGAAATACAGGCAATGATAATCGCGGCGCACGCGACGTGCAGGGCAACTGGACGCCGCAATCGGCAGGTCAATTGGTAGTACCGAGCGGCTCAACCAGTTGCGGAACTTTCGCCGGAGGCGTTTGTGTTCGGACGAATGAAAACGGCGAAGCCATCGCTGAATTTACGGTCACAATGCAGCCGGGCGATAATTTTGTAATCGCCGCCAGCACCGACTCGAATTATTTAGGCGGCGTAATAGTTAATGGAACCGGATTACAGGATTCATCGGGCAGCCAGCTGCAAACAAATTCCGGTCGCGCCCGTCGCAGTCAGATGCTGAGCGTGTGGCGAAAACTCCATATTGAAACGGATTCGATGGGCAACGTGACGAACAATAAAGAAACCGGTCAGATTATCAATGCCCGAGCCATACCACCCAGTTTTAATGTCATTGAAGTGGTTTTGGACAGGCGACTGGAAGAAAAGCGTTTTCAACCCGGCTCGCTAGTTGTAGCCAACGTCGGAAAATTCCAGGTAGGCACCCATATCTACGATCCCGACCTCCAGACAGATACGTTGACTATTCCGGCATCAGTTAGTAATGCCGCTAGTTTAATCGGGCAGAGTTATACTCTTTATGATGACGACAACTTCAATAACAACTCTGGCGCGCTTGGAGATATTGGGGAGGATGTCGTTCCGCTTAGCGATACATTATCCAGAATTCAGTCGAGCTTAAATTCTTCGCAAAATATGTTTGCCGATGCCTATGTGCTGCCTGTTCAGAATGGCGGAGGAAGCGCATCTAATAACAACGATGATATACCCTTCAATCTGAATGTTGAAGATAGCGAGGTTTTACTTCAAATCGGACAGGGCAGAGATTCAAACAGTAATGAAGCTGATGATTATTGGGTTGCATATATCCAGATAGGCTATCAACCCGGTATAGACAAAGACGCCGACCCGAATTTCGCTACGGTCGCCGATACCGGCGATGTCGGGGGCAACACGCCCGCCCTTACGGGCAATATAGCTTCCAGCACCATTCCGGTTCCCTTGGGCGGACAGGGCTCGCTCATTTATATTGAAACTATCTCCGATTATATTAGAAGTCAGCAAATAACGGAGAGAGGCTTGACTGTAGTTCACGAGCTCGGACACCAATTCGGAATAGAAGGGCATCGGACAAATGACGGTGTAATGAAAAAAGCCATTGGGCTTGTTCAAACTGCGGATGAAAAATTTGTTCCCGACCACATAAACATGATTCGATGGCGAATAAAAAGCCCGGGATTTTAATCAAACTAAAAGGAGTGAGCGAAGATGAAAAAATCTCTCTGTATTTTTACTTTATTTTTTGTTATCTGCGCCTTTGCCCGCAGCGGAACGAGCACCAGCGCGCAGACTGAGCAAGCCGCTGCCGCCGCCGACGATTTTTCGATGTTGTCTTTTAGTATCGAAACGACGAAAAATCAATTTCTTTGGGCAGAGCCGATACCGTTAATTCTTAATTTTGAAAATGGGACGGGAAAATATATTAAAGGACAAATCGACCTGAGTTTTTCTTCGGCAAGAGTCAAAGTATTTGTCGAAAAACCCGATAAAACCGTTACCGAAATTAAACCTCTTTCCCTGTCCAAAGGCGGAATACTGGGCGAACTGGAGCAGCCTGCTTCGCCGAGTGTCAAATACCAGAGGAAAGAGATTCTTCACTATGACTTAGAGAAATTCTTTTCCAGCCCGGGAGAATATAAAATCCGGGCGGAATTATGCAGTCAAATCTGCCAGGACCTGCCCGTCAGCAAAATATCTTCAAATTTTATAACGATAAATATCGTAAAACCGGAAGGAATAGATTATGAAGCTTATCGGGCTTTAAAATCACATCCTGATATTTTCAGCCGGTATCAAAAAGATAAAGTTGAAGACTATAAGAAAAGCCTCATTGAATTTATTTCAAAATACGGCAGAACTCCTTATGCCGATTACGTCGCCTTTGATCTGGCGAGAATTTATCTATTCTTTAAAGAGTATGATAAGGCTCAAAGCTGCCTGGAGAGGATTTCTTCTAATTTTGTTTTGATGGATGAAGTAAATAAAGATTTCAAATTGATTAACAAACGACTTCGGGAAACTCCCGCGCAGGACAATTAAACAGGTATTCAAATATTACCTGCAGCTCACGCCGCTATCGCGAAAAAGCTAATCAGACCTTTGATTGAAGGTCTGATTAGCTTTTTACTTTCAAGACGGATTATGCAATATTTTAAATGATCTTGAACTGCTTATGAACAGCGACTGGCACGAAGCTCAAATCCGGGTTCGCTACGCCGAGACCGATAAAATGGGCATCGTTCATCACTCGAATTATCCGGTATGGTTTGAAATCGGGCGCAGCGAATACTGCCGCGCGCGCGGTTTTTCCTATCTGGATATGGAGGAAAAGGATAACGCGCTGCTGGTCGTCGCCGAAATTTACTGCCGCTACAAATCGCCCGCTTATTACGAGGACGAAATCACCATCCGCACCAAATGCGCCGAAATCCGCAGCCGCTCGATTCGCTTCGTCTACGAAATTTACCGCGCCGCCGACGACACGCTTTTAGCCGAAGCCGAAACGCTGCACGTCGTCACCGACAACAATAAAAAAGTCCGCAGCCTGCCGCAAAGCTACAAGCGAATGCTGCTCCAGCCGGAAATCCCCGACGCGGACGCTTTCCCCGAAAATCAAGCGCCGAGCTAAGGAATTTCAGGGCTTTGCACCAAAAGCATCAAAAAGGCGGAAGCCCGCGCGTCCGGCTTGGGCGCATTCTTGCTAAACTTGATGCGCCCTTGCTTACGCGCGGGCTTCCGCCTCGGATTGCTGTGTACCAAAACTGCTTAAGATTTCAGACTTTTGGTGCAAAGCCGAATTTCAGATTTCAGATTTTAAATTTTAGATTGGTTTACGAATAAACCACTTTTCCGTTTTTGAAAACCGTTTCGACGAAGTTCGAGCCGAATTCGTAAGCGATTTCGCGGTAATCTCTTGTGTTCAGAATCAATAAATCGGCTTGTTTGCCCGTTTCGAGCGAGCCGGTTTTTTCGCCCAGACCGATGGCGAAAGCGGAATTTATCGTCACGGCGTTGAGCGCCTCGGACGGCAGAATTTTCTGGTAACGGCAGGCAATCGCCATCGCCATCGGCTGTGACGGGCACGGCGCGGAGCCGGGATTGTAATCGGTCGAAAGCGCGACGGCGCAGCCCGCGTCAATCATCTTTCGCGCGTCGGCGTAACGCGTCGAGCCGAAATTGAAATTTACGGTCGGCGTGACGACGCCGACGGTTTCGGATTCGGCTAAAAGCCTGATTTCCTCGTCGCTCGTCGCGTCCAGATGGTCAATCGAGGTCGCGCCGAGTTCGATTGCCAGCCGCGCGCAGCCGAGATTCGTAAACTCGTCGACGTGCGCTTTCAATCTAAAACCGAGACTTTTCGCCGTTTCCAGCACGCGCCGCGATTGTTCCAGATTAAAGGCGTTTTTTTCGCAGAAAACATCGACAAAAATCGGGTTGTTTTCAAAAAGAGCCCGTATGTCGGCTTCGGTAATCTCCCTTAGACCGAACATCACGTGCGCGCCGGGCTTCGGTTCCATATCCTCTTTTATATCCCAATTAATTTTATGCAGACGGAAAAGCTCCAGAGCGCGCGGCAGCATTTCCTCGCAGATTAAATTTACGTATTCATCGGCTTTTCCCGCAAATTCGGGCGGAACGGCGTGAGCGGGCAGAAAAGTCGAAATCAAATCCATCGGGTGCGCGCGGTCGAGCCGGAGGATCGCATCGAGCATCTTCAATTCGGTTTCCGTGTCCAAGCCGTAGCCGGTTTTTATCTCCGCTGTCGCCGTGCCGTGCGCCAGCATTTTATCGAGACGGGCTGTGGATTGTTCCATTAAATCTTTAAGACTCGCCGCGCGCGTCTTTTTAGCGGTGTTCACGATGCCGCCGCCCGCCGCCATTATTTCCAGATAATCCGCGCCTTTTATTTTCAGCTCGAACTCGTTAATGCGCTCGCCCGCGAAAACGATGTGAGTGTGCGGGTCGACAAACGCCGGGCAGACGACCCTGCCGCGCGCGTCAATCGCGTTTTCGGCTTCAAACCGGCGAAAAATTTCCTCGCTCGTTCCGATTCCGGCGATAATTCCGTCTTTAATCGCCGCCGCGCCGTTTTCGATTAAACCGACGTCCCGCATCCGCTCGCCGCGTTTCGGCTTTCCTTCGGAAGCGCAGGTCACAAATTGACCGGCGTTGTGAATTACAAAATCGACTTTCATTGCTGCCGGAATTTTAACGCAAAGTCGCCGCGCGCGCTAAGAGGCGGAAAAAAATACAGCGATAATCAGACTTTTGGGCTTGATTGACGGCGATAATTAAAATAATGCGGCTTCGGGATGAGAAACGGATGCGCCGCTATCTTATTTCGGCAACAGCACAAAATACGCAGCGCTTAAAATTAATGTGAAGACCACGGCTGCCAGAGCCAGAATCAGAGGATTTCGATAGAACGCCGACGCGACGGCATCGGAAACACTAAAGCCATACTGCGGCGACTGGTTCTGATTGCCGCCGTTAATATCAGCCTCAATTTTCACATAAGGTTTATTAATCGCGCCGATTGACTTGTGAATGCTTGCCTGCTCGCTTTTGAGGCGGCACAATCCGCCGCAGCTGGGACAGAGCTTTACGCTGCCGTAAGAATTGGGACAAATTTTGCAGAAGTATCTCTGGCAGACGTCGCAGGCGTAGACGGCTTCCGAATCCCTGTGCGTAAAACAAAAATTATCGTCTTCCGCCTGCGTAAAGCTTTCATCGGGTGAGCCGTCAAAGAAGAACTGCGACTGGCAGGACTCGTCCTTAAATTTAGGCAAACCGGTCGCCGTTGCTGTCGTCAGCAAAGGCTCGAATTTAAAATCGGCGGAATTAAAAAAGGTATATAGCTCGGGCACTTTTTCAGCCGACAGCCAGCGCAGGTTGCCGCGCTTTACTTTATCCGAGGGCAGCACCGCGCCTTCGGCAATCCATTGTTTCAGTTCTTCAAAATCGGCTTCGAAGACTTGTCCCTGAGATTCGACAAACCACTCTTTTTGTGGGCTTTGCATAGAATCATTTCCTTTAATGTGGATAAAGTTATCTGATGCTAAACAGATCGGCGGCGCTGAAAATCATCAACACCGCCGATTACTATAACACGTTTTTTATGTTTTTGGAATATTTAATTTAGATAATCCGTGTTAAACATTCCTTATTTTTAATTTGAAGCCGGAGTCTGATTGTTTGCCGCGCCGACGATATAGCTGTCTCGCGCGCGGACGACCAGATTCGGGCGATTGACGCGCACCTTTATTTGGCGGCGCTCGCCCGCTTTTCCTTCTTTTTGCGGGTAATAACCGATGTTGTATTGACGGCGCAGCTCTTCGGCGATGCCTTCAAAGGCGCGGGTCAAGCCGCCCGGCGTGGCTTCGGGGCGAAAAACCCTGCCGCCGGTCGCGTCGGCTAAATCTTCCAGATATTTTTTGCCGAGAGCGTAATCTTCGGCGCTGTTGCCGCGTCCGATGAGAATGCCGCCCTGACCAGGAAACGGGAACGGCGATGAGACGCCGCCGCGATTATCGAAAAAGGTGTTGTAATAAATCGGGAAAATCATCGTTTCCGCTTCTTCGGCTTCGATAACCGTGCTGTCGTAATTGGCTTTATAGGAAGTCGTGTCGACGCCGTCGGTAAACAATACAATCGCCTTGCGCCCTTCGATTTTGCTCAGACGCTTGCGCAGCGAAAACTCGACCGCGTCATAGAGCGAGGTGCCGTCGCCGAAATCGGCTTTTCTAATCGCTTTGTAGATTTTTTGGCGGTCGTTGGTCGCTTCGGTCAGGACGTTCACTCTCGAGTCAAACTCAATCACCATCACATTGTCCTGCGGCTTCAACTGGTCGACAAAAGCGGTCGCCGCCTGTTGAATTTCCTCGATTTTATATTGCGTCGAAGGGCTGGTGTCGATGAGCAGAATAACGGTGAAAGGCTTATCGGAAGTGCCGAAATAGGAAATTTCCTGTTCCCTGCCGTCTTCAAAAATCTTGAAGTCCGACTGGCGCAGATTCGGGATATAAAGCCCGTTGCGGTCAAAGACCGAGACCGGAATCGAAATCAGATTGGTTTCGACCTTAATCACGTCCGCTTCGTCGACGGTCGCGTCGGTCTGCGTGCCGGTGCTGCTGCTGCCGCTGCCGGTCTGAACGTTCGGCACGGTTTGCGTTTGCGGCTTTACGGTCGCCGGTTTGTCTTTCGACGACTTGCTGCGCTCGTTCCGCCAGTTCGGCGGGTAAATCCGGCGCGGCTTTGAAGAAGGCGCAGATTCCGAATAGCTTGATTCTTCTTCCTCGACCGCGGCGGGCGTCGGCGACGGCGTCGGCTGGACTCTTCTGCCCGACTGCGCCGCAGCGGCGCCGACCAGAGCAAACATCGCCAGTAAAAAAACAACGAATTTCTTCAGCATAATTTTCCTTTAATTAATCAGACGGGTAGTCTGGCGCTTGGATGCGCGAAACGTCGAAAAAGTTAACAACTTATCCGTTCCGACTGAAGTAAAGAATTGTAAATAAATGCAAAATGCAAAACGCAAAGTGCAAAATATCGGGAATTAAGATTCAGAATTAAATTAATCCTTCCATTTTGCCCTTTGCATTTCGCATCAATAGACGTTTTGCACTTTCCGTTTTATATTAATTACGATTTTACCAAAAACCATCCTGAGAGGAATCAAAAATGCAACCGACTGATGCTGACGCTTCTGCCGCTCCGCTTTCGCCGGAATTATTCTGGCAGACGATAACCGCTTTTCAGCGTTCGGCGGCGATGAAAGCCGCCGTCGAGCTGGACGTGTTTACCAGGATTGACGAAGGCAGCCGGACGGCGCAGGCAATCGCCGACGCTTGCCAGGCTGCCGAACGCGGCATCCGGATTTTATGCGATACGCTGACCGTAATGCAGTTTCTGACTAAAGACGAGGGCGGGCAATATGATTTAAACGAGCTGTCGCGCGCCTTTCTGAGTCGCAAATCCGAGATGTTTATCGGCGACGCGGTGAATTTCATAATGTCGCCGATGCAGCGGCGAGGCTTTGACGATTTGACGAACGCCGTGCGGCGAGGCGGCTCGACCGTCCGCGAAGAAGGCTCGCTCGACCCGGAAAGCCCGATGTGGGTGACGTTTGCGCGCAGTATGGTGCCGCTGATGATGCCCGCCGCGCAGATGCTGGCTGCCAATCTGGACGTTCCGACCGACCGCAAAATAAAGGTTCTCGACATCGCCGCCGGGCACGGCATTTTCGGCATTCTCGTCGCCCAGCAGTTTCCGAACGCGGAAGTCTACGCCGTCGATTGGGCGAACGTTTTGACCGTTGCGACGGAAAACGCGCAGAAATTCGGCGTCGCCGACCGACATCACCTGATTCCCGGCAGCGCCTTCGACGTCGATTACGGCGACGGCTACGATGTCGTCCTGCTGGCGAACTTTCTGCATCATTTCGACCAGCCGACCAACGAGGATTTATTGCGGAAAATTCATCAATCCTTAAACGACGACGGAAAAGTCCTGACGCTCGAATTCGTGCCGAACGACGACCGCGTTTCGCCGCCTTCGGAAGCGATGTTCAGCCTCGTGATGCTCGCCGCGACCCCGGCGGGCGACGCCTACACGTTTGCCGAGCTGCGCGAAATGTTTGAAAACGCGGGCTTTTCGCGCAGCCGCCACATTCCGCTTCCGCCGCTGCCGCAGCATCTGATTGTCTCAGAGAAATAAGTGAAAAGGTGAAAAAGCGAAAAAGTTTCACGGCTGCTCGATAAGCCTACTTTTCCGCTTTTTCACCTTTTCACTTTTTCACTTTTAAAAATATTGACGAATGAAAGGAAAAAGTCTTAAAATCCTGCTATGAAACATTTTAGCCTGACTGCGCTCCTGCTGGTGCTTTCGGTCGCCTGCTGTTTCGGGCAGGAAGTCAAACCGAAGAAAGGCAGCTCCAAGCCCAAGCCGCAGATGAAGACCGCTCCGAAATACAAGGTGGCGCGAAGTAAATCCGCGCCCGCCAAACCGAAGGTACAGGTGACGACCGGGCAATCCGAATCGGCTGATGAAGTAAAGCCGCCGCAGCCGGAAAACAAAGCGAAAGCGGAAACGACGCCCGCCAAGCCCGATTCCGCGCCCGCCGGAAACGCGCAGGAAAAGCAAAAATCGCCGACGGCTGAGACAACCAAATCGAATCAGTCGAAAGCCGAAACGAAGGAAAAGCCCGCGGCGCAGCAGACGAAAGCCGTCCAATCGTCGAAACGGACGAAAGCCCAATCGAAAATTAGACCGAAATCCAAAACTGCGGCGGCAAAATCCAAACCGGGCGAAGCCGAAACGAAAGACAAAGCAAAAGAACAAACCGCCGTCGAGCCGAAAGAGAAACAGAAAACGGTGACTCCGAATCCGCCGACCAAAACCGCCTCCGGCGAAACCGAAACGACCGAAAAAGCTCCGGTCAAAGCGAAAACCGGAAAAGCTCCGGTCAAAAAAGCCAAACCCGAATCCGCCTCGGTCAAACCCAAAACCGAAACCGCGCCAGTCGAACCGAAAGTAGAGATAACTCCGGCTAAAACCAAGCCCGAAACGGTCGCGGTCAAACCGAAAACGGGCTTTCAGGCGTGCAATCTGAAGGACGCGCCCGCGATTCGCAACCTGCGGCTCGGAATGTCCAGAAACGAAGCCGACCGGATAATTCCCAACGAGCGGCGGGTCAATTATACCAATTCCCCGACCATCACTTCCTACCCGGACGGCGGCGCAGCAGGCGGCTTTGAAAACGTCGGTCAGGTCACGGCGCAGTTCGAGCGCGACCGGCTGAAAGTTCTGGAACTCGGCTACGACACCCAAGCCGTGCGCTGGAAAAACGTAGAGGAATTCGCCCGCAATCTTTCGGACAATCTCAAGCTGCCGCACAACGCGTGGGATTTTCGCTTCCGCAAATGGAATCGCGCCGAGATGAAATGCAAAGGATTTTCCATCAGCATCAACTCGGAAATGAACGAGCTGACGCTGGAAGATTTCACCGCGTCCGAAGAAAACGCGCGGCAGGACAACAACCGCGACGACGACGACGGCAGAAAAGCCTTCAAGCCGTAAACGTAAACGGCAGCTCGAACTCCGCGCCGCTCAACGCATAAATTTGCGCCGTATCGCCAGCGCCAGCAGGGCGGCTTACAGCGGCGCAAAATCTTTTCGAGAATAATAAAAGCCTCTTCGTTGAGCAGCCCCGGCACGTTCACAATCGAGCCGACCGCGCCCGGAACGGCGGAACAAATCGAAGCCCGCGCCATGCTGCTGCGCAAAAACCAGCCCGTCGGCAATTATTCAAACATCTACGTCGTCCACGTCGCGCCGTGATTCGCTTAACCGAGGACTGAGAAGTGAGAACTGAGAAGAGCTGTCAGCTAACAGCTATCAGCCATCAGCTTTTAATTCTGAATCATCAACTATCAATTCTCAGTTCTCAGTTAATAACGCTTCTCAATTCTCACTTCTCAGTTATATTCACACCAAATAGAACACTCGTGCACGAAATAAATACAAAAACTATCGTGAACGGCAGCGGAACCCTTTATATTCAGGGTTTTCCTGACTGGCATTGTAATTGCTTGGAGATGGGCGTGCATTGAATAATCCGGCAAAAGTTAATTTTGCAATCAATATTTCATAAGGGGAGAAGTTGAAGAAAATGAGAAAGTATATAGCAACATTTATGATGCTGGCATTGGTCGTCGGCTTGCTGCCGCTGATGATGCCGACCAGCGTTGAAGCGCAGACTTACGTTCAGCGTTATGTCGACCGCAGAGGCAGAGTTCGTTATCGCCGCGTGGCGAAACCGAGCTATTATCGCCGCCATCGCAACCGCATCAATATGGCGGTCGGAACCGGCGCGGGCGCGATTATCGGCGGTCTCATCGGCGGCAGACGCGGCGCTTTAATCGGCGCGGGCGCGGGACTGGGCAGCTCGGCTCTTTACACCTACAAGCTCAAACCGAAGAAAAGAAAATATCGCAAAATTCGCAGATACTAATTTTTTTTGGTAAGTTAATCGAAAAAGCCGCGAGATTATAATCTCGCGGCTTTTTCTTTTTCACTACATAAATTCCGGCGGAGTCGAAACTTATTAAATTATTAATAGGATAAGTCAGTAATTCTCGCGCCGCAATGATGCCGGAAGAGTGAACCCGCCTCAATTTTTGTTTGACTTCTCAGGCTTATTAGAATATTTTTCCAGCTATAACTGCTGTATCAAATTAATTTTCGGGGTCCGAGACTAAATAATGAACTTATCGGGTAAATACGGGTTAATTTTTATTTCGCTGCTTCTGCTTGCCTTTAATGCCAATGCGCAGGTAGATGATATATGCAGCGAGTCCGGTCTTAATCCTTCTCTGGATTCTCCGTTCGCGCACGTTCCGTATGTATTCGGTCATATTGTTTTAAAAGGTTACGACCCAGCCGCGAAATTGCCAAACGTGACGGTTATTTTTGAGGATGGTCCGCAATTGACGACCCGGTTGAGCGTCGGCAAATCAGGCAACTATTGCTTCAGACGGAAAAGCAGCAGCGGCACGCTTATCATTGAAGTGGACGGAATCGTAGTCACGCGAAGGACGCTTACCGCTTTCGGTTCGGCACAGCAGCGTGAGGATTTTGAGATATACACAACACAATCACCGAAACCGCCGCCGGGCGTTGTTTCGGCTAAGTTTGTTCATCCGACAAATCCCAAAACCGTCGAACTCTACAAAAAAGCAGTCGAAGCGGAAAACAAGAAAAACATCGGTCAGGCTATCGAACAGCTGAAGGAGATTGTTTCAATCGACCCCGCTGATTTTATAGCTTGGGCGAAGCTCGGAGTATTATACGTCGAGAAAAATTCGTTTCCCGAAGCGGAAGCAGCTTTTAGAAAATCGCTTGAACTAAAGATTGAATACACTCCGGCATGGGTTCACGTCGGAAGAATGCGGGTCGCGCAAAAACAATTCGAAGCCGCGATTGAAATTTTCAAGCACGTAACCACGCTCGAACCGACTTCCGCGCGCGCCTTCCAGCTTCTCGGCGAAGCCTATCTCCAGGCTCGTCAAGGCACTTTGGGCGCACAGGCGCTTAACGAAGCGATAAAGCTCGACCCAATCGGCATGGCGGAATGTCACCTGCTATTAGCCCATCTTTACCAGCTCGCCAACGCCAAGCAACTGGCAGCCCGCGAATATAAAATTTTCCTGACAAAAGTTCCCAATCACCCGGACAAAAAGAAATTTGAGGAATTTATCAGGAACAATCCCGAATAGAAAAAGCAAGTTTAATCTAACTGCTTAAGTTTTGCTCCGTAAAAGTAACCAGCTTTCTTTCACTTTAGTTCTCTGTCAAGTTAAGATGCAACAATTTTTAACCCTCTTTCTGCATTTGTCCGGAAACTTTCTGCACCCGGTCGAGAACGCGCAGAAGGTTTCCGCTCCAGATTTTTTTGATTTGTTTTTTGGTATAGCCGCGACGAACGAGTTCAAGCGTGACGTTGAAAGTCTCGGAAGCGTCATCCCAACCTTCGACGCCGCCGCCGCCGTCAAAGTCCGAGCTGATGCCGACGTGGTCGATGCCGATTTTCCTGACCAGATAATCGATGTGATTGACGAAATCCCGAACGTTGACGTCCGGCGCTTTGTCCTTTAAACGCTCATTGATAATCGGTCGCATCTTTGTTCTAAAGGCGGTCAATTTCGCCCCGTATTCGGCTCGCTCGGTTTCGGGCATCTTTAAAACATCGGCGCGTTCAAGGATTTTGAAATTTTCCTGCGCCGCCAGCTCGCGCAGAATCTCGCCCGTCAGCTTCGCCCGCAGCTCGCTTTTTTCCTTGCTGACGTAGCCGCGAAACGCGACCGCCTGCACGACGCCGCCGTTTTTCTTAATCAATTCCAATTGTTCGTCGTCAAGATTGCGGCTGTGGTCGCAAAGCGCCCGCGCGCTCGAGTGCGATGCGATAACCGGCGCTCTCGACAACTGAATCGACTGTATATTCGCCTGTTTCGACGGGTGCGAAACGTCAACGATAATGCCCCATTTGTTCATTTCGACAATCGCTTTTTTGCCCAACTCGCTCAAGCCGTTGTGCAGCCAGACGTTGTCTCTTTCGCCCGTATTCGAATCCGCGAACTGGCTGTGACCGTTATGCGCGAGCGACATATAGCGCGCGCCGCGCTCGGCAAAATTCCTGATGCGGCTTAAATCCGTTCCAATCGGATAACCGTTTTCGACGCCTATCATCGCCACGAGCTTTCCCGCGCGGCTGATGCGCCGCACGTCCTTTGAAGTCAAAGCCAATTCAATCTGGTCGGGCGCAATCTTTTCGGTCAGGCGATGAATGGCGTCGAATTTATCAATCGCTGTTTGATAAGCCTTTTGGTAGCCTTCTTCCGTCAATTCGCCTTGTCCCGTATAGACAATCAGCCACGAAACGTCGAGTCCGCCCTGCCGCATTTTCGGCAAATTAACCTGCGTCGGCAGATTCTGCGTGTAGTTGACCGAGTCGGTAAAGTTTCGCGTATCGATGTCGTTGTGCGTGTCGAGCGTAATCACTTCGGCGTGTATCTTTTTCGCCCGGGCGATTAATGCGGCTTCATCGACGGGTTTCTGAGCGTTTATTTCAAAACCCAAAAATGTAAGAACTATGGCTGCTGTAATAAGTGCGGATAAAAATCGTTTCATAAGTTTTCCTAAGTCTGTGCTTCCTTATTTTCTCAACGGAATTTTCACATTATTCGTTTCGGTAAATTCGATAACTTCCTCAAATTAAGAATTATTGGGCAAATTATGACTGGCATGAGCAAATTAAGAGATATTGATCGTTAAATTTTAGTAATAAACGATTGTCCTGACTTCCAATGTTTCAAATATCACCGGTTTTTCCAAATCTTCATAAGTAAAAGTTTCCTTCCGTTCAATCCAATTACCCTGGGAATCAAATTTATAATCGCTATAATTGTTTTTTGAGCGCCTGTCTTTTTCGCCTATTCCCGATTGAGTATTTGTATTTCTTTCAATTAAATTGCCTTTTTGGTCATACTTGAAAATGATACGACTTTTATCGAAACGGGTTTCGTAAACTTCCTCGACAATTCTATCTTTATCGTCATAAGTATAAGTTGACTTCCGGAATAATATTCCGTCATTTTTAAACGCCCTTGAGATTTTGATTCTGCCGAGCGAATCATACTCATAAACGTATTTTTGATCATAACGATTATCAGGCGGCGAAAGGTTTTCCGGCTCTTCGATAGGTCTTTCAGGAAGCACCATAATACTGTAAAACCCGTTATATTTGGGCGGCTCGACAATATATGAAAATTTATAGGTTTCAACCCCGTCAATTATGTTCTTCGCCACTTTGAAATTAAGACCGACATTTATTATTTGAGTAAGATTGCCGTCTCTATCGTAGTAATGTTCACTACAGTATTTGCACTTTTGCTCAGTATTCGATTTTTCCGCGGCGGAGAGCAAGTCATTTTTAGTGTCTGATTTAACTAATTTAACCTTACCGGTAAACCCTTCGCGTTCTCTATCAGATAGTTTCTTCTGTGCCGAAACGGCTATACAAAAAGAAAAAATAAACAAAACCGAAAGTAATTTATACATATTTGTTCCTATAAATTTACCGATTAGATTAATTTAATATTTCAACTCATCATCGGAATTTTCACATTATGCGTTTCGGCAAATTCGATTGCTTTCTCGTAACCGGCGTCGGCGTGGCGGACGATGCCCATTCCGGGGTCGGTTGTCAGGACTCTTTCGATTCTTTTGGCGGCTTCGGGCGTGCCGTCGGCGACGATGACCTGCCCGGCGTGCAGGCTGTAGCCGATGCCGACGCCGCCGCCGTGATGCAGGCTGACCCAGGTTGCGCCGCCGACGGCGTTTACAAGAGCGTTCAGGTAAACCCAGTCGGCGATGGCGTCCGAGCCGTCCCGCATAGCTTCCGTCTCGCGGTTGGGCGAGGCGACCGAGCCGCAGTCAAGATGGTCGCGCCCGATGACTATCGGCGCTTTCAGCTCGCCCGAGGCGACCATTTCGTTTAATTTCAGTCCGGCTTTCGCGCGCTCGCCGTAGCCGAGCCAGCAGATGCGCGCGGGCAAGCCCTGAAACTCGACCGATTCCTGCGCCATCGTCAGCCAGCGCGAGAGATGGTCGTTTTCGGGAAAGAGATTCATAATCGCTTCGTCGGTTTTATAGATGTCTTCCTTTTCGCCGGAGAGCGCGACCCAGCGGAAAGGTCCTTTGCCCTCGCAGAAAAGCGGTCGGATATAGGCGGGAACAAAGCCCGGATAATCGAAGGCGTTTTCCACGCCGTTATCTTTGGCTCGCTGTCTGAGGTTGTTGCCGTAATCGAAAACCACCGCGCCGCGCCGCTGAAATTCGAGCATTGCCTCGACGTGCCGCGCCATCGAATCCATTGCGCGCCGCTCGTATTCCGCCGGATTCGTTTTCCTCAACTCGTTTGCCTGCTCGACGGAAAGCCCCGCCGGAATGTAGCCGTAAAGAACGTCGTGAGCCGAAGTCTGGTCGGTCACGACGTCCGGCGCGATTCCCTTATCTAAAAGCTGCCAGTGGATTTCGGCGGCGTTGCCGAGCAGCGCGATGGATTTCGCTTCTCTTTTGGCGGTAAATTCCCTGACCATTTCCAGCGCTTCGTCGAGATTTTCCGTCGCCAGATCGACCTGTTTCAATTGCAGTCTCCGGTCGATGCGCCAGCGGTCGACCTCGACCAGCAGACCGACGCCGCCGTTAAAGGTAATCGCCTGCGCCTGCGCGCCGCCCATTTCGCCCAAACCCGCCGTCAAGACGAATTTTCCGGCGAGATTTCCCCAGCCGCTCTGCCGCGCCAGCGAGCCGAAAGTCTCGTAAGTTCCCTGCAAAATGCCCTGCGTGCCGATATAAATCCAGCTTCCGGCGGTCATCTGCCCGTACATCATCAAACCTTCGCGCTCCCATTTATCGAAATTCTCCTGCGTCGCCCACGCCGGAACGATGTTCGAGTTTGCCAGCAGAACTTTCGGCGCATCCGCGTGCGTTTTGAAAACGGCGACGGGCTTACCCGACTGCACCAGCAGAGTCTCGTCGGCTTCGAGATTTTTCAGGCTCTCCAGAATCGCGTCGAAGCATTCCCAGTTTCGCGCCGCCTTTCCGCGCCCGCCGTAGACGATTAAATTGTCCGGGTCGAAGGCGACGTCCGGGTCGAGATTGTTTTGAATCATTCTGTAAGCTGCTTCAACCAGCCAGTTTTTGCAGGTAATTTCCGTCCCGCGCGGCGCTCGGACAATTCGTTTCATAATTTTTATTTC
>JALZHR010000076.1 GCA_030860665.1 Acidobacteriota bacterium | reverse complement strand
TCCTGACGCCTTTCGGCACGGGCACGCCCATATCGCCCAAAAGCTTTTTCGTCGCGCTTTTATCGCCCGCGATTTCGACGGCAATCATATTGGTTTTGGCGGTCGTCGTCGCCTGTATGCGCTGCTGGTGAACGCCGTAGCCGAGCTGGACGAGCGATTGGTCGTTCAGCCGAATATACGGGATGCCGCGCGATTCGGCTTCCTCGACAATCGAGCCGGTCGAGGGACCGAAGCGAACTTCCTCGCGGATTTCGCGCATTTCCTGCACGCTGACGGCGATTTCGTGCTTGATTTCGTCAACCGATTTTCCCTCGGCGGTATCGAGAAAAAGCCGCACGGCGGCGCGCGCAGCGTAGCGCCCGACCTCCTCCTCGTAATATGCGAAAACGACGTTGTAAATTCCCCGCTCGCCCGTCTCGCGCGTTCTGCCGTAGCCGACGTCCATCCCGGCGAGCGTCTGCAATTCGAGCGCGAAATGCTCGATGACGTGTCCAGCCCACGTGCCTTCTTTAACGCGGCGCAGAAAACCGCCGTCTTCCTGATAACTGCACCCGTGCGACATCAGGCTCGGCATCGCTTCTTTAATCGTTTCGTAAAAACCGGGAATTTTATCGGTCGGCTTTTCCTCGTATTCGCCGATGTCGAGCCTCATAATGATGAGGCGTTTCCAGTATCCGCTCCAGTAATTCGCGCCGCGCAGTGTTCTGATTTCAAGAATTTTCATAAAATTAATCTTTCGATTTTATAATAAACGCCGTCTTTTCAAGTGTTCGGAAAATTACATTTCCCCGGTAAATCGCCGAAAGCCGTTATTCGATGTCGGGCAGCAGAAACTCGTTCGGAATCGGCAGCGGGCGACGACCGAAATAATCGTAAATCAAGCCGTCGCGCAAGATGTGAATCTGCACGCCCGTGATGGAAAACGGCTGAAAATCGTCGACTTCGGCGATTTCGTTGTAGATTATCTGCGAGCCGTCGACAATCGTCGCCGTGCCCTCGCCGAAAACTTCAAGAAGCCCGTCCTGGTTCAGAATAATCGCGGTGTTTTCGTCGATGCCGATGCCGAGATTATACGGATTGTAGCTGACGGCGGTAATCAGGCGGCTGATGCGCCCGCGCTCGGTGAAATGCTGGTCGATGATGATGTTTTTCAGAAAGCCCAAGCCGGGCGAGATGCGCACCGAGTTTTTATGCGGGTGCGAGGTCGCGTCGCCGCGGACAATCATCGCCGTCGACATCGCCGCCGCGCCCGCGCTCGTGCCCGCCAGCACGATGTCTGTTTCCGCCACTTTCTGCCGCAGCTTTTGAGCGAACAGCGTTCCGCCCAGAACGGAAGTCAGGCGCATCTGGTCGCCGCCCGTCATAAAGACGCCGGTGATGCCGTCGAGCATCGCGTCGGCGTCCGCCGTAACCACGTCCTGCCGCGAAGTCGCCCGCAAAACGCGCGGATTGGCGACGCCGAGCCGCCGAAACGCCTGCGCGTAAACGTCCGCCGCAAATTCCGGAAAGTCCGACGAAACCGGCACGATTAAGATATTTGCGTCATCGCCGCCCGCCAGCTCCAGAAATTTCCGCAAAATCCGCCGCTCGTTATATTTGTCTTCCGCGCCGCCGATAACCAGCAGATGCCCGCCGATTATCTCCCGATGAATGCGATTGTCCATAGGTTAATAATGCAAAATGCAAAGTGCAAAATGCAAAATATCAGGATTTAGAATTTAGAATTAAATCACTTCTTACATTTTGCACTTTGCATTTTGCACTTTGCATTTTCGACATTCCAAATTTGGAATCGAATCTTAAAATCTGGAATCTGGAATCGGTAAAGCTTTAAGTTAAGTTATTGCAAACCGCCCGCCCGCGTCAAGATTGTGTGAAAAAAATAAATTCCGGCTTTTCCCGTCGACGGTTTATCGAGTTTACACCGCGCCGAAAAAAATATAGATTTACATCCTGTGCGGCTAAAATCCGCATCGAATTCGCGAGTCGGCGAAAAGCCCTCTGAAATCTATCTCAAAATAATTAAAAATAAGGAAAAATTAAAGATGTTTAGAAACTTAAGTTTTGCATTATTGTTAATGTTCCTCTGCGCTTCGGCGTCCTTTGCGCAGAACACGCCGGAAAAACAGGTTTCCGCCAAGGATAAACAAAAAGAGATGCGACTGAAAGCCTGCGGCACGCAAGAGGTCAATTACGATGCGAAGACCGACAAAACCGACCGCCCGCTGCCCGAGCAGCCCGCCGATAAGGCTCTGATTTACGTCGTCCGCACGGCGATGATCGGTTATAAAATCCACTCGAAGCTGGCGGTTGACGGCAAATGGATGGGCGTCAATCGCGGCGGCACGCATTTTTATTTCACGCTCGAACCGGGCGAGCATTTCTTTTGTTCGGAATCGGAAAATCAGGATTCTCTCGCCCTGACGGTCGAAGCCGGAAAAGCCTATTATCTCAAACAGGAAGTCGAAATGGGTCTGTTCAAAGCCCGCACGAACCTGGTTGTCTTAAACGAAGAAGAAGGCAAAAAAGCCGTCGCCAAAACAAATCTGAGCGTTTTTGAACTGAAGAAATAAATTTTGAAAGTGGAAAAGTAAAAAGGTGAAAAGGTGAAAAAGTTTTGCCGGCACGCAAAATCGATTTTTTCAGTTTTCCGCTTTTTCACTTTTTCACTCTTTCACTTTTTCACTCTTTCACTTTTTTGTTATGCGCGTAATATTTAGTTTATTAATCGTCTTTGCGGCTTTGCTTTCGCTTTTGATTTTCGCAATCGTGGTTATGAGATTAAACGACGGCGAATTTTATATTCTTCTGCCGGGTCCTGGATTGGTTATAAATTTTGCGGGAATTGTCGCCCCGCTGTTGATTATCGACACGCTGATTATCGCGTCCGCTTTTCTAATTTGGCGCTTCGGCTTGAAAAGACTTAGTTAATCAAATCGCGCATCTGTTGCCGCTCGATATAAAATTTTTTCGTGACTGCGCCCGTAAGTTGTTATAAACTCGCAATTATAAGGAAAATTTTTATTACCAGGGAGGTTCGAGCAATGGGCGGCAAAACGCAACAGGCGCTTGCGAAATCAGCGACGGCGGCGGGCGCGGAAATCTGCCGGAAAAGATTTCTGCGATTTTTTCCCAAAGGTTTTCACGACCCGAAATATTTCGACTGGGAACGCGGCTATAAGTGGACGGCGCACGAGCATTGGAACGAGGTTCTGAATCAAAAAGCCTTTAGCGCGCTTTTGAAAAAGGGCGAGTTTGCGGCGATTGCGGCTCACGCCGTGCGCATCGAATCGAAAACGAATCTTCTTTTCTCGTTTGAAAAAATGGCTCTGCGCGACGGATTGAAATCGCCGGAAGGGGCGCGCGCTTTCGCCGCAGGTCTTTACGAATTTCTCTACGGCGCGGGCAAGCCGGAACAAAAGTTTGAACGCTGGTGCGCGACGCTCGACTCGCTTCCGCGCCGTCAAAAGCGGGTTCTGACCTGGACGACGGCGACGATTTTTCCGTTTATCGCGCAGCCCGAAACGCACATTTTTCTCAAACCGAACACGACGCGCAGCGCCGCGAGCGAATACGGTTTCGTTTTTCGATACCAATCGCGCCCGTCGTGGGAAGTTTACGCCAATCTGCTCGAATTTGCCGAAACCGTTCGCCGCGACCAGAACGATTTGCGCCCGCGCGATATGATTGATTTGCAGTCGTTTATCTGGGTTATCGGCTCGGACGAATACGCGCGAATGGGTTAACCCGCGCTGCGCGGGCGGCTTAAAAAGATTAATCGCGAACTTTACGACCGGCGGCGACGTATAAGCGGCTGTGCGAGGTGAAAAAATGTATTGTCCCGGCTGCGGAACGGCTGTCATTCAGGGCTTAAATTACTGTAAGAATTGCGGCGCGAGAGTGAGCAGCGCAAAAAACGATGACGATGCGGTCAAATTGTCCGAGTCGTCGTTTAACCTGCTGGTGACGTCGGTTCTCGGAATCCCGATTGCCGGTCTCGGAATTATTATCGGGCTGATGACTGTGATGAGAGAAAGGCTCGGTTTCAGCAGCGAGATGATTGCCGCGGTCGTTGCGGGCGCATTTTTATTGCTTTTCGTTTCGGAAGCCGCAGTTATTTACCTGCTAATGCAGCACGCGCGGAGAGGCGATAAAAAATCCGATGACGATGATTCGCGTTTGAATGACGAACCCCGACAACTGCCGGAAGCTTCGGCGAAACGTCTCGACCCGGCTAAAACGCGCGACTTAGTCGAGCCGATACCGCTGGTTACCGAAGACACGACTCGCTCTCTTGCGGCAATATCTCGCGGCGAATCCAGGACGCAATGAAAGATTAAGAAGCCGGAAATTACCAGTAAATCCGGTGAACTTCCCTGTTCTTCCAATGTTTCCGCCGCCACCTGATGCTCAGGGGATAGAGAGTCTTGTGAATTCCAAGCAAAACTCCGAGCCGTAACTTTAGATAGTAAAGTAAAAACATAAATCCTTTTATCTGTGGACGGCGTCGTGTGATTTTTTTGCGATGCGCAGATTTAATATATTATTTGAAATTTGTATGCCGGGTGCATACATACAAATTTTTCTCCGGGACGGAAAGGCAAGGAATCCGCGATTTGGACGAATCGAAGCGCCTGAACTTGCGCCCTCGAAAAGCCTTAAAATCCTGAATCAAAGCCCGGAAACGAAACGCCGCTCGCCTTTCACAATCTTTAATTCGTAATTTTCTTTGCGTCGCAGCCGCAGTCAGCGGCGCACGCCGTCGAATTTTTCGCAGCGGATTTCGCTTTCTGCCAAATCGCCTGCCCGACGTAAACCGCCGCGCCGAGAATAATGATTGCTACAATTATTGTTTGAATATCCATAACAGCTTTAATTTCAGGATTAAGCCCGCTTCTTTTTAATTTAAAATTTCGGGACTATTTA
>JALZHR010000074.1 GCA_030860665.1 Acidobacteriota bacterium | reverse complement strand
CAAACGATTATTTACCGCCGATATATCAAGCCTTGCGTATTACTTCGGAAGGTTTTGACGTTGATACTAAAGTTGACACGATTGCCGAAGTTCAACAGCACTTAGGCGAAGGTCGCGTGCGCGCGGTCTCGATGCTGCCGACCGACGGAATGGTGCGCGGAATGAAGGCGATCGACACGGGCGGACCTATCAGCGTGCCCGTAGGCGACGCCACGCTGGGACGCGTGATGAACGTTATCGGCGAGCCGGTGGACGAGCTTGGCGAAGTTCCGGCGACGCAGCGTTACTCGATTCACCGCCACGCGCCGACTTTTGACGAGCAGGCGACCGAATTGCAGATGTTCGAGACGGGCATCAAGGTTATCGACCTGATTCAGCCGTTTTTGCGCGGCGGAAAAATCGGTCTGTTCGGCGGCGCGGGCGTCGGCAAAACGGTTCTGATTATGGAGCTGATTAACAACATCGCCAAAGCGCGCGAAGGTTATTCGGTTTTCGCGGGCGTCGGCGAGCGCACGCGCGAAGGCAACGACCTGCTGCGCGAAATGGTTGAATCGAAGGTTATCCGCTACGGCGACGCTTTCATGCACAATATGGAAGAAACCGGCTCGTTCGATTTGACCAAAGTCGATAAAAACGCGATTAAGGATTCCAAAGTGGCGCTGATTTACGGGCAGATGACCGAACCGCCGGGAGCGCGCCTTCGCGTTGCGCTTTCGGGTTTGACGGTCGCCGAATATTTCCGCGATCAGGGCAACGACGTGCTGTTCTTCGTCGACAACATTTTCCGCTTCACGCAGGCGGGTTCGGAAGTGTCGGCGCTGCTCGGTCGTATGCCGTCCGCCGTAGGCTATCAGCCCAATCTCGCAACCGAAATGGGCGAGATGCAGGAGCGCATTACTTCGACCAAAACCGGCGCTATCACTTCGATTCAAGCCGTCTACGTTCCGGCGGACGACTACACCGACCCGGCACCGGCGACGACGTTCGCGCACCTTGACGCCGTGACGGCGCTCTCGCGTCAGATTGTGGAGCTGGGAATTTATCCGGCGGTTGACCCGCTCGCGTCTAACTCGCGTATTCTCGACCCGCAAATCGTCGGCGACGAGCACTATCGCACGGCGCAGGACGTGAAGCGTATTCTGCAAAGATACAAAGATTTGCAGGATATCATCGCGATTCTCGGTCTGGACGAATTGAGCGAGGACGACAAATTAATCGTCGCCCGCGCGCGCAAAGTTCAGCGCTTCTTCTCGCAGCCGTTCCACGTGGGCGAGCAGTTCACGGGCATTCCGGGCAAATACGTCTCGATTGAGGAAACCATCAAAGGCTTCCGCGAAATTCTCGACGGCAAATGCGACGATATGCCGGAACAATCGTTCTATATGGTCGGCACCATCGAAGAAGCCCGCGAAAAAGCCAAAGCGATGGCGGCAGCCGCGTAACATTTAACAAGAAACATTTAACATTTATCATTCGGATTTTGTTCAATGATAAATGTTAAATGTTAAATGAACTTATGTTGAGATTAGAAATTGTTACTCCCGAAAGAAGGGTCGTCGATGAAACGGTCGATTCGGTGACGGTGCCGGGCACGAACGGCGAAATCGGCATTTTGCCGAATCACGCGCCGCTTATTTCCGCGCTGAAGCCGGGCATTTTGTCTTACACGCGCGGCGGCGCGACCGAAAGACTGGTCGTTTCCGGCGGATTTATCGAGGTCAGCGCCGACAATGTTTCGGTTTTAGCCGACGTGGCGGAAACCGCCGCGGAAATCGACGTCGAAGCGGCTCGCTCCGAGCGCGAAGCGACCGAGAGAGCTTTGGGCGCGTGGTCAGGCTCGGAAGCGGATTTCGAGGTCGAAAAGGAAAGACTGGAACGGGCGCAGGCGCGCTTGCAGTTAGCCGGAAGATAAAATCAGGTTAATTTAATGTTAAAAAAACGAACCGGGCGCGGCGAGCGTTCCGGTTCGTTTTTTTATTAAGGTATTTGTAATCCATATATTTTAGAAATTAGTTGTTATTAAATGGATTGTTTACTATAATCTCCCTATACTTTTGAACCGGCATTGTAATTTTCTTTTAAATCTTTACATAGAAGAGGTTGTCCAAAGAGGGGAAATATGAAAACTATCAGTCAATTCGTCAAAACAGCTCGCCAGTCAATGATTTTATTTTCATTTGTGTTTGCTGTTTTTTTATTGAGCGCGCAGGCGCAGACCGTTCTGGTCAATTATGATTTTGCTTCCGCGGTTGCCGGAACGCCCTGCACGGCGTCGCCGCTTACAACGGCAGCAGGCGTAACATCAACGTTTACAACGGGCGGAACGGGCGGCGGAACCTGTACGACTCCGGCGGGAACGGCGGCGACTTCTCCGCCGGCATTCGTCGCCAACGCGGCTAATCAATCCGTCAGCCTGACGAGTTTTGCGGCAGGCTCGACAAACTTTTTCCAGTTTCAATTAAGCGGCGTCGGCTCGTTCACCGATTATATGCTGTTTTTCCAGTCGCAGAGAAGCGGAACCGGACCGGTCAACGCCGACATTCAATACAGCACGGACGGAATGACGTTTACGACGTTTCAAACCGTTAACCCGGGCAACGGCGTATTTGCCGCGTTTAACGTTGATTTGAGCACCATTACGGCAATTGAAAATCAACCGACCGTGTATTTCAGAATACTGGGTTCGGGCGGCACTGGCGCAGCCGGAACGTTCAGAATCGATAACTTTCAGGTTGCGGCGACCGGCGTTTCAGCCGCGACCGTTTCAGTCGGCGGGCGCGTGACCAACGCGAGCGGCTACGGACTCAGCGGCGTCGTGGTTTCCATCGACGGCGGCAGTCTGTCAGAGCGGATTTACGCGCGGACAAGCCCGTTCGGCTATTACAGCTTCGAAGGCATTCCCGCCGGTCAGGCTTATGTCGTGACGGTTTCGTCCAAGACGCACACCTTCAACCCGGCAAGTCGTGTTATCGTCGTGCAGGACAGTGTCGGCGATGCCGATTTCGTCAGCCAGGAATAATAACGGCGAAAGACAAGTTAATCAAAAAAGAAGCGAAGGCAATAGCTTTCGCTTCTTTTTTATCCGTCTAACTTTTAGTTTCCAGTAACAGTTTCTTTTCTCCAGCTTCGGCTTCGCCCGGTTTCAGGAGTTTTGGCTTTTCAGCGCGCCGTTTTCCAGAAGCTGTACGAATTTTTTCGCCGCAATCGAAAGCTGCCGGTCGCTGCGATAAATCACGCCGACCGGGCGAACCCATTCTTTTTCAGACAGTTGGACGACGGCTAGCTGTTTGTTTTTTTCTTCGTCCATCACCGACGGCTGCGGCACGATTGCCAAGCCGAAACCGACTTCGACGGCGCGTTTAATCGTTTCGATATTGTCGAACTCGGCGGCTTTGCGAACCTCTACGCCGTAGGATTTTAAAATTTTGTCGGTCGCCTTGCGCGTCGGCACGTCGCGCTCGAAAAGAACGAAGTCACGCCCTTTCAGTTCTTTCGACTTGACCTGCTCGCGCTCGGCAAACTCGTGGTCGGGCGGGCAAATCAAAACCAGCCGGTCGCTCTGCATCTGCGTAATCGTCAAGCCGCGCCGCGGCTCGGGAAAAGCGACGACGCCCAGCTCGACGATGCCGTTCAGCACGTCCCGCACGACGCGCGTCGTCCGCTGGTATTCCAGATCGATTTTCGCCGAGGGAAATTTCGTCATAAAATCGCGCACCTTGACGGGCAGCTCGTGCAGCCCGACGCTGTAAACCGTGGCGACTTTCACTGTGCCGCTAATCGTGCCGACCAGCCCGCGCATACTTTCCTGAAGCGTGTCGTAAGACTCCAGAACCGTTTTCGATTCGCGATAGAAAACTTCGCCCGCCGGCGTCAGGCGAACTTCGCGCCGCCCGCGCACTCGTTCCAGCAGGCGGCGTTTAAAGCGGTCTTCGAGCGAGCGAATCTGCTGGCTGACCGCCGATTGGGTAATAAAATTGCGCTCCGCCGCCAGCGAAAAACTCTGCGAGTCGACGAGGTCGCAAAAAACTTTTAAGGTCTCTATATGCATAAATCTGTTCGGTCTTCGGTCTTTGGTCTTTGGTCTTCGTTATTCCATTTCTTCGGCTTCTTTATTTTTACTGTATGTTCCGATAGAACGAAGATAAGCGTTTAATTTCGGCGTTAATTTTTCGATAATCGGAGTTAGAGCTTCAATTTGTTTTTCTGTTAGAAGTTTTCGTTTGTAAGCACGGCGCAGCCAATGTCTGGTTTCATTCAACGAACCACGCGCAATTCTTAAGAACCGCCTGTAATCCTGATTGCTTCCACGTCCGCTCCCTTCGGCAATATTTGCTCCGATACTATCAGCTGCTCGAATAATTTGTTTCCCAACTGTATCTTGTGCTAAATAATTCCAACTTAGAACAACATCCCAAATCTCATCAGCAAGCTTTTCGGAAAGCTGATAAATCTCCAGATTTTCAAAATTTGTCTTCTCCATTTATTTATCCGCGTAAAAATAAAATTATGACTTCAAATAAAATCGAAGACCAAAGACCGAAGATCGTTCCTCTAAATAATAAGTTTCCCTACACAATTTCTGCAAGAGAATTCATTTTATCTTATTAATCAAAAAACTTATGATGATAAATATACGGTTGCGGATTGCCGATTTACGTTTCTGAATTTAAAATTTAGAGACACGCAAGCATTATCGCGATTCAAAAATTATCGAGGCTAGGGAAATGGCTATCAAAATCAGCAGAACTTTCATTTTAAGAAAGCTGCATCAGTTGACCGGCATTGTGCCTTTGGGCGCGTTTTTTTTCGTACATATGTTTACGAACTCAAAGGCGATGAGCGGCGCACAGGTTTTTAACGAGGCGGTCGCCGATATTCACCACATTCCGTATTTATTGTTTATCGAAATCGGCGGAATTTTCCTGCCGCTTTTATTTCACTCGGTTTACGGCATTTTCATCTCGGCTGAGGCGCGCGTCAACGTCGGCGGCTACGGCTACGGGCGCAACTGGTTCTACGTGTTCCAGCGCGTGACGGGCGTTTTTGTTTTCTTCTTTTTATTGTTTCATATTTT
>JALZHR010000044.1 GCA_030860665.1 Acidobacteriota bacterium | reverse complement strand
TCCGAACTGACCGAAGCCGTAGCCGTAAAAAATAAAGACGCAGATAACCGTCTGCAGCAAGTAATTGGTCAGCGCCATCCGCCCGACCGGAGCCAGAAAAGCGAGCATTCGCCGCCAAGCCGTTTTTTGCCACAGCGTCACGACCAAAGCTATATAAAACAGGGCGAGCGCCGGCACGCCGAACGCATAGCTGATAACGCCTGCGATTCCGGCGGGCGTCGGCGGAATAACCGCTTCCTTTCCTGCCAGCGCGGCGAAAGCGATGTTACCGACCAGACCTAAAACCAGCCCATATCCGAGGACGCGGCGAATAAACGGCTGCCGGCTCGATAAATCCTGAAAAAAACCGCGCCGGTAGGCGTAGAAGCCGAGCAGAAACATCGCCAGTATTTTCGGCAGCCGCATCTCCAGAATCAAGCCCAGATATCTAAAGAAAATATATTGCAGGTTAAAATCGGTGACGGTTTGCAGGTAACCGCTTTCCCGAACCTTTCTGACGGCTTCGTTCCAGCCGGACTGCGCGTCTCCGGACGCGGCGGCGACGGCTTCGGGCGGAACAAAGGCGGCGAACAGGATATATAGCAGAAGATATGACAGAATCGGAATCGCCATCAGGACGAACGCCCATTTAAGCAAAGCGCCGTCCGTTTTCCGGCGAAACAGTATCAGGAGAAAGCCCATCATGGCGTAGATGCTCAGGATATCGCCCGCCCACAGCAGGAAAGCGTGCAGCAAGCCGATTATCAGAAGCCAGAACAATCGCCGCTTGAAAAGCGAAGCCGTTCGGTCGCCTCTCTCTTCAGCCCGCGCCATCTGCAGCGCGAAGCCGAAACCGAATAAAAACGAAAAAATCGAATAAAACTTCCCTTCGACGAAAAAATGAACCAGAAAATGCGTCAACTGGTCGGCGAGCGAGGAGCTTTCCCGGACTAGTGCCGGAGGCATAAATCCATAGCCGGAAAACCACTGCATATTGCCTATCAGAATGCCGCCGACGGCTAGCCCGCGCAGGACGTCGAGAACTTCGATGCGTTCCTGCGATGAGACCGGGCTGATTTGACTTTCAGTCATAATTTACCTCTCGTTTCGTCCGGGCTGGTAATTTTTTAATTTCGCTTGCCGGATTCATCATATTTTCTTCGACGCGCGTCGTTTGAGAAGCCTGTTCCGGCAGTCACCTACGAAAGACGCTGCTCGTTGAATCCCCTGACTATCAGCCACGCCGCGACCGCTATCTGAATCGGAAGCATCGGCATTGCCATCTCGCTTATTAAGCCGTAGCCGAGAAACATCATCAGCGTCACCCCGGTAAACTGGAGGGCTATTCCGACGAGTCCGACCGCAGCCAGCGCGCGCGGAATCAGGGCGAAACGAAAAAGCGAGCCGTAAAACAGAAATATCCAGCCGCCGATAGCCGCCAGCTGCGCGAAATGCGCCCACCGCCGCGCCGCTGCGACTGCCGTTCCGACCACCTGATACAGTTCCGCTTCCGCGCCGCTTCCCTTCAAATATTCCTGGCTTAGAGACAGCATCGACATCGCCGCGCCGCCGTGAACGATGTCCAGCGTCCAGCTGACAGCGCAGACCGCCGGAAACCAAATCGCAGCCGCGCCGCTGTATCGACGAAATACCGGAAACGCCGTGACGGCAATCCCGAAGGTCAGCGCGCCGCCGATAAAAGCGAGAAGCACGCCTGCTCGTATCTGAAAGGCATTCTCCGCCGCTGCCGTCAAAAAGCCCGGCGAGCCTGCGACCAGCGGTTTCATCAATATAAAGGGCACTGTAAGACCGGCGGCTAATTGCAGCAGCAGCAGGATGCCGACAGCCCGTCCGATACTTTTTGCAGATTTCATAAAAAACTCCTCTGGAAAGGGATTAAGGGTAAGCTAGTTAGCACTACGAAAAGACACACGGAAAGTTCCGGAACAGTTTTTTTATTGAAAAACGAAAAGTGAAAAGCGAAAAACAGAACACGAAAGCGCCTTCACTTTTCACTTTTCACTTTTCGTTTTTCAATACCCTTTTGACACCTGACCGGTAAAAAGTTAAAATTTCCCTTTTGTTATTCTTGCCCGAATAATTATCTTTCTCTTTAAAGGAGTTTCTACATTTGAGCAACGCAAATTTTTTATTTACTTCCGAATCGGTCACCGAAGGTCATCCCGATAAAATCGCCGACCAGATTTCCGATGCCGTTTTAGACGCGATTCTGGAACAGGACGCGACCGGCAGAGTCGCCTGCGAAACTTTAGTCACCACCGGGCTTGCCGTCATCGCCGGTGAAATCACGACCAACGCCACGGTTAACTATAAGAAAATTATCCGCGACACCATCAGCGACATCGGCTACAACGACGCCCGCTACGGTTACGACAGCAACACGCTGAGCGTTATCGACGCGGTCGGCACGCAGTCGCCCGACATCGCGCAGGGCGTCGACACGGGCGGCGCGGGCGACCAGGGCTTGATGTTCGGTTTTGCCTGCAACGAAACGCCCGAGCTGATGCCGCTGCCGATTCAGCTGGCGCACAACCTGACGCGCCGCCTGTCCGAAGCGCGCCGCAGCGGCGAGCTGCCTTACTTGCGCCCAGACGGCAAATCGCAGGTGACGGTCGAGTATCGCGACGGTCAGCCCTTTCGCATCGACGCGGTCGTCATCTCCACCCAGCACGCCGAAGAAGTTACGACCGAGCAGCTTCGCAGCGACATCGCCGAAAAAATCATTAAACCGACCATTTCCGCCGACCTTTTGGACGAAAACACGAAATTTCACATCAATCCGACCGGACGTTTCGTGATCGGCGGTCCGATGGGCGACGCCGGTCTGACGGGACGCAAAATCATCGTCGACACATACGGCGGTTACGCTCCGCACGGCGGCGGCGCTTTCTCCGGCAAAGACCCGACAAAAGTCGACCGCTCGGCGGCTTATATGGCTCGCTACATCGCCAAAAACATCGTCGCGGCGGGCTTGGCTGACAAATGCACGGTGCAGCTGGCTTACGCCATCGGCGTCGCCGAGCCGGTTTCGGTTCTGGTCGACACGCACGGAACGGGAATGGTCGACGAAACGAGACTCGCCCAGCTCGTCCGCGAAAATTTCGAGTTGACGCCGAAAGGAATTATCGAAACTCTCGATTTGCGCCGTCCGATTTACAAAGCGACCGCCAAATTCGGACATTTCGGACGCGCCAACGACGAGTTCACGTGGGAAAAAACCGATAAAGCCGAAGCTTTGAGAACGCAAGCCGAATCCGTCGGCGCGGCGAGCGGAAATTAAACTATTTTCGGGCGGTAAGCATTTGTTCCGGCAGGATGAACTACTGCGACAACTTGCCGCTCTTTTTCTATTCAGAATCATTACAGGAAGAATTTATGGCTAAAGAAGGAATTTCGATGGATTACGATATAAAAGATATTAATCTCGCCCCGCAGGGCAAACAAAGAATCGAATGGGCTGACCGCGAGATGCCGGTTCTGCGCTTGATTCGCGAGCGTTTCGAGCAGGAAAAACCGCTGGACGGCATCAAGCTCGTCGCCTGCGCGCACATCACGACCGAAACGGCGAACCTGGCTCGTACGCTGCAGGCGGGCGGCGCGGACGCGACGCTTATCGCTTCAAATCCGCTCTCGACGCAGGACGACGTGGCGGCTTCGCTCGTCGCCGACTGGGGCATCCCGGTTTTCGCCATCAAGGGCGAATCGACCGATACCTATATGCGTCACGTCCGCTCGGCTCTGGATACGAACCCGAACATCATCATCGACGACGGCTCGGACGTGGTGGCGACGATGCTCAAGGAAAAGAAAGAGCTTTCCGAAAAAATCATCGGCACGACCGAAGAGACGACGACCGGCATTCAGCGCCTGAGAGCGATGCAGCGGGACGGCGTTCTGAACTTCCCTTCCATCGCCGTCAACGACGCGCAGACGAAGCATTTCTTTGACAACCGCTACGGCACTGGACAATCGACGCTCGACGGCATCATCCGCGCCACGAACATCCTGCTCGCCGGGAAAAATTTCGTGGTCGTCGGCTACGGCTGGTGCGGCAAAGGCTGTGCGATGCGCGCGCGCGGTCTGGGCGCAAACGTGATCGTCACCGAAATCGACCCGATTAAAGCCATCGAAGCCGTGATGGACGGTTTCCGCGTTCTGCCGATGAAGGAAGCCGCGAAAATCGGCGATTTCTTCGTCACGGTGACCGGCAACCGCCACGTTATCGACCGCGAGCATTTTGAGGCGATGAAGGACGGCGCTATCGTCTGCAACAGCGGTCACTTCGACCTGGAGC
>JALZHR010000041.1 GCA_030860665.1 Acidobacteriota bacterium | reverse complement strand
GAAATTCGCGGCTATTCGCTGGTGATTCTGCTTTCGGTTCTGCTTCTGAAATTGTTCGTCGAAAATGCGGAGCTTGGGATGCGAAACGCGGAATCGGCAATTCCGCGTTCCGCTTTCCGCATTCCGCGTTCTCTTTTATTCGTGTTTTTCGCAATCGTCGCGCTCTACACGAATTATTATCTCGGTTTCCTGCTCGTCGGCTGCTTTGCGGCGCTTCTGGTTACGCGAAAATTTAAGGAAGCGCGCGATTATTTTTTGCAGATGCTCGTCGTCCTCGCGGCGATTCTGCCGCTGCTCTGGACGATTAAACAGCAGTTTGCCGCGAACGCCGCCGGTTTTCAGGCGGACAAATCCGTCGTCGAAGGCGCGAAAATCGTCTGGAATCACGTTTTGACGCTGACTTTTCCGACCGAGCTGATGCCGGAATCGGAAACCTCGCTTGTTTCCGTCATCAGAATCTGGCTTGTCCGGCTCGGCGCTTTCGCCGCGTGTTTTCTGCTCGCCAGGAACAATTTCCGGCAAATAAATAAGGACGTTTCGGCTTTCGGCGCGATTTCGCTTGTCATTGCCGCTTTTCTGCTTCTCGCTTATTTTCTGCTCGGCGAGGTTTACGTCGCGCTGCGGCACGCGGCGGTTTTGTTCGCGCCGCTTTATCTGTTCGCCGCATTGTTTTTAAGCGCCGTTCTGCCGCGCCGGAGCTGGATTTTTTTCGCCGTCGTTTTCGCATTTCTCTATCCGTATTCCGTTTACAAAAGCTACCCGCAAGCGGCGAAGCGCGGAGATTGGATTCGCGTCGCGCGATTTATCGAGGCGAACGAGAAGCCGAACCAGCCGATTATCGTTTTTCAAAATTACGATGCGCTTTCGCTGCCGTTTCATTATCGCGGCGTCAACCGGATTTTGCCCGACGAGAGGTTTTTCGAGTGGGGCTTTGAGGAAAATCCGGCGAGCGAAAAGGCTCTGGCAAAACAAATTGAATTCGTCATTTCCGAAATCCCGCCCGAAGCCGACGAAATCTGGCTGGCGACGGAAGAAATCTGCCAGGACGCCGAAACGCGGATTGCGTGCCAGCCTTTGGAGAATTTCGTCCGGGAGAATTACACTATTGAAAAAGAACAGGAATTTTATCTGGAAAGAGTTCGACTTTTGAGGAAAAAACGAAATGACTGAAATCGACGAAATCAGGAACAACTCGCATGAGAAAGAACCGGTAAGATGCACGAAATGCGACCGCATCATCGAGCATTACAACACTTTTATAACGCCGACCAACGAAACACAGAACGTCTGCGCCGACTGTTTCCAGCGCGAGGACAAAGGCTTTAACACGAAGCGCGACTGGAAAAGAGCTTCGCGCCGCGGCGTGATACCGCGATAACGCGGAATTACGAATTACAAATTACGAATTACGAATTGGGTTGAATTAACTCAAACGTCTGAATTGATTCAATCGTTCGCAATTCGTAATTCGTAATTCGTAATTCGTAATTGATTTTATGGCTATCAGAAAAATCACCGAATACCCGGAAGCAGTTCTGGCAAAGGTCGGCGCGCCCGTCACCGAGTTTGACGAGGAATTGGAAAAATTGTGCGCCGATATGTTCGACACGATGTATGACGCGGAAGGCGTCGGGCTGGCTGCGCCGCAAATCGGGCTGAATTTGCGGCTGTTTGTAATGGACTGCGAAGGCATCAAGCTGGTCGCCGCCAATCCCGAAATCGTTTCGACCGAGGGCGAGCAGAGCGGGCAGGAAGGCTGTCTGTCGGTCGGCAAAGTTCCGGCGGTCGTCGTGCGCCCGGCGAAAGTGAGATTAAAAGCGCAGGACGTCAAAGGCGAATGGTTCGAGCGCGATGCCGAAGGCTACGCCGCGCGCTGCTTTCTGCACGAGACAGACCACTGCGACGGCAGGCTTTTTATCGACCATCTGCCGAAAATGCGCCGCGATATGGTCGTGAAAAGATTTCAGAAAGAGAAGAGATGGAAATAGCTTTGAAGAAATAAGAAAAGCCCGGCGGCTTTCTATCTTTTTAATCCTTTCGCCGCCGCCAAATCGTGCACGCCCAGATTCTGTAATTGTTCGAGCAATCGAACGAAAATTTTCGCCGTGGCAAAAGCGTCGTCGCCCGCGCGGTGGCGATTTTCGATGTTGATTGAGTAATAATCGGCGACCGTGTGCAGGCGATGATTTTCAATCTGCGGCAGCAATTTTCGGGAAAGCTGCACGGTGCACAGGTGCGGGTTCGCCACGCGGTAGCCGTCGTAAATGCGCCCGATTTCGCTGTTCAGAAAACGGATGTCGAAATGCGCGTTGTGCGCGACCAGCACGGCGTCGCCGATAAAATCCAGAAAATCGGGAATGACTTCGGCACATTTCGGCGCGTTTCTCACCATCGCATCGGTAATTCCGGTCAGCGCGACGATAAACGGCGGAATGGGCGTTTCCGGGTTGACGAGCGTTTGAAACTCGCCGACGATTTGCCCGCGCTCGATGCGGTAAGCGCCGATTTCCGTCACGCGGCACGGCGGGCATTTCGCGCCGGTCGTCTCCAAATCGAAAACGACGAAATCCGTTTCCGGCAGGCAGCGCGAATCGTGATTGAGCGGCACGAACTCGACCGTTTCCTCGATTAATTGCAGGCGCGGGTCGGTTCTGACCAAATCCAGCACGAGCATTTTCGCCAAATCCGCGTCGGGCGTCGGCATCTGCATCACGATATCGACGATGTCGACGGCAGGCGCGCGCCCGCCGTAAGATTGCAGAAGTTCAATCGTTTCGCTGATTAGCAAGGACTCGGAAATTAGGTTAGGATACGGATACATTGCTAGGTTTATTCTATACACGAATTTCTTCGCGCTACAAGCGAAACCGCAGAATCTTCCGCGACGAAAACTTATTTTGCAGCTTTTAGTAAATTTTTTGAGGAGTTTCCGAAAATGAGAGAAGAAAATATCAGGGCGGTCGAGGCATATCTGAACGCCTTAAAACAAAAGGATTTATCGCTCGCGCCGCTTGCCGACGACGTCGAGTTTGAAGACCCGCTGTCGGGAAGAAACACGGGCGCGGAAAATCTTCGCGCGTTTTTGTCCGGTTTTCTGCCCGCGATAAACGACGTGCGCGTTCATCAACACATCTGCGAGGACGATTACGTGGCGACGCATTGGGAAGTTGACGCGGTTTTTGGCATAATTCCGGTTCTGGAAAAATTCCGCGTGCGCGACGGAAAAATCGTCGAAGCATTCGGCTTTTTCGACCCCAGACCTATTATTGGAAGTTAACAGATAGTTGCAGGAAGTTGCGGATAGTTGCAGGAAGTTAGAAGAAAATACAGAAGGTTGAAATATGGTAACTGTTTTTAACTATCTGCAACTTCCTGCAACTTCCTGCAACTATCTGTCAACTTCCTGCAACTTTGATTATGCAAATTTTAAATCATTTCAAGGAAAGCGGCGCGCTGCTCGAAGGTCATTTTATCCTGTCGAGCGGCTTGCACAGCCCGAAATATCTGCAATGCGCTCTGGCTTTGCAGCATCCGGCGGACGCGGCTTCGTTCGGGCGCGCGATTGCCGGACATTTTACGGATAAAAACATCGACACGGTCGCTTCGCCAGCCATCGGCGGCTTGGTCATCGGCTACGCGGTCGCGCAGGCTCTGAACGTGCGTTTCGTCTGGACTGAGCGCGAAGCGGGCGTGATGACGCTGCGGCGCGGTTTTTCCGTCAGGGAAAACGAGCGGATTCTGGTTGTCGAAGACGTGATAACGACCGGCGGCTCGACGCGCGAATGTATCGAAGCGCTGGAAAAACACGGCGCGAAAACGGTCGGCGCGGCTTCGATAATCGACCGTTCGGGCGGGCAGGCAGACGTCGGCGTTTCGCGCGTCGCGCTGGCGACTCTGGAAGTTCCGAGCTACCAGACCGACGATTGCCCGATGTGCGCGCGCGGCGAGATTGCCGTCAAACCGGGCAGCCGCAGCAGCGCGCAATCAAAAATATGAAAATTTCGCCGCAGGTTGAAGAATTCTGGAAAGAATTCCGCGCCGCCAATCCCGAAATAAATCCCGATACGCCTTTTCAGGTCTGGTATTTCGGGCTGGGTGAAAAAGACGCCGCAGAACTCTGCAATCTGGTTTTGCAGGGCAAAAAAACGGCGACGGCTTCGCTGCCGTGGGAATACGAAGACAAGCCGGAAGACGCGCCCGTTTCAGGCGGCTACAGCGTCGTGACGGATTTTGCCGGCAATCCGCGATGCGTCGTGCGAACGACGGAAATCCGCGTTCTGCCTTTTTATAAAGTCGACGCCGAATTTGCGTTTGACGAAGGCGAGGGCGACCAGAGTCTGGATTACTGGCGCAGGGTTCACTGGGATTATTTTTCGCGAAGATGCGCCGCAATCGGCAAAGAGCCGTCGCCGGAAATGCCCGTTAATTGCGAAAGATTCGAGCTTCTCTATCCTTAGAAAATGAATTTCAAGCTTTTGATTCAATACGACGGCACGGATTTTCACGGCTGGCAGGTGCAGGAAAATCAGCGCACCGTGCAGGGCGAGCTGCAAAGGGTTTTGTCGCTGCTCGAAAACGCCGAGGTCCACGTCGCCGGTTCGGGCAGAACCGACGCGGGCGTTCACGCCGAAGGACAGGTTGCCAGCGTCAAGCTCGCCAGACAATTCGCGCCCGAAAAGCTGCGCAATGCGATGAACGGGAATCTCTGGCGCGACGTGCGGATTCTGAGCGTCGATAAAGCGCCCGAAAATTTTCACGCGCGTTTTTCCGCCAGAGGCAAAACTTACGTTTATCGCGTCGTCAACGCGCCGGTGATGTCGCCGTTCTGGGCGCGCTATGCGCATCACGAGGCACGACCGCTGGACGTCGGCATAATGAACGACGCGGCGCGCATTTTTCTCGGTGAGCACGACTGGACGGCGTTTTCTTCGGCGCAGTCCGACAGCGAAAACAAGGTGCGGATGATTACGGAATTTACAGTCGAAGCGCATTGGGACGCGCGCGCCAGAGGCTCTTTAATCGAATTTCGCATCACGGGCGAAGGGTTTTTGCGCTATATGGTGCGCTCGATTGCCGGAACGCTTTTGGAAGTCGGGCGCAGCGAGAAAGATTTTGATACAATTCAAACGGCGATTGTCAGCCGCGACCGAAATTTGGCGGGCGCGACCGCTCCGGCGCACGGCTTAACATTGCTGAAAGTTTTTTACGATTAATTAAAATGCTGATTTATCACATCGTTCTGCCCGAAGCGTGGGAAAAATTCAAAGACCAGCCGTTTTACGCGCACGAAAGCCTCGAAAGCGAAGGCTTTATTCATTGCAGCTACCGCAATCAACTGGAAGAAGTTCTGGAGCGATATTATAAAAACGCGGAAAAAGTTTTGATTCTGCACATCAGCCCCGCGCGGCTCGACCCGGCGGCGGCTAATTTAATCGCCGAGCGCTCGACCGGCGGCGAGGTTTACCCGCATATCTACGGAAAAATAAATCAAGCGGCGATTGTCAATATCGAAGAAAGAATTTTAAGATAAACCCGATAGGTCATTCATGATTGAACACTTCGCCGGAGTCGTCAAACCCGAAACAGAAGATGCAAAATTGCTGGAGGCAATCGACTGGTCGCGCCTGCCGCAGCACGTCGCCGTCATTATGGACGGCAACGGGCGCTGGGCGCGCGCGCGCGGAAAGCCGCGAATCTTCGGGCATCGCGCCGGTGCGGAATCGGTGCGCGCGCTGGTCGATACGAGCGCGCGTCTGAGACTGAAAGCCTTGACGCTCTACGCCTTTTCGACCGAAAACTGGAAACGCCCGCAGGACGAGGTTTCCGGCTTGATGCAGATGCTCAAAGTTTATCTGAAAAAGGAGCTGAAAACCGTACACAAAAACAACATCCGCTTTCAGGCAATCGGAAAAATCTGCGGTTTAGCCGAAGACGTGCAGAAAGAGCTGCGCGCCGCCGAAGAAAAAACGCGCGCCAACACCGGAACGATTCTGAGCGTCGCGCTTAACTACGGCGGGCGCGCCGAGATTGTCGAAGCCTGCAAAAAAGCCGTCCGCTCCTTAACGGAAAACGGCGCGTCGATTGAAGATTTGCGCGAGGAAGACATCGAGCGCAATCTCTACACGCACAATCTGCCGGAAGTCGATTTGCTGGTCAGAACCAGCGGCGAGATGCGGATTTCCAATTTTCTTTTGTGGCAGCTGGCTTACAGCGAAATTTACGTGACGCCGACGCTGTTTCCCGATTTTCGCCGCGCCCGGTTTCTCGAAGCGATTCTGGATTTCCAGAAACGCGACCGCCGTTTCGGCGGCATTGAATTAAAGTAGTCAGCTATCAGCTATCAGTTGTCAGCTAGAATTAAGGGCTGATGGCTGGCGGCTGGCGGCTGGCGGCTGACTCTATGAAAAATCGTATTTTAACCGCGCTGGTCGCGCTTCCGATTTTAATTTTATCAATCATTCTGCCCTTTCTTCTGCCGGCGCGCGCGGAAGCGGACTGGCTTTTTCTGCTGATTGCCGCGCTCGGCTTGGGCGCGGGGCTTTTCGAGTTTTTTTCGATGACGAAAAAGCTCGAACTGAAAGCCGATGCCGCGATTGCGTATCTCGGCGCGGCGGCGTTTTTTGTCGCCTTTCTGTTCGACGCGCCCGCCAAAGCGCCGGATTTGCTGATGATGACGATTGCGCTTTTTCTGATTGTCGTTCTCGTCACGCAGATGTTTCGCTTTCAGAAGGATTTTACCAGGATGCTGACCGGAATAGGCGTGACGGTTCTGGGCGTTTTGTATGTCGCTTTTCTCGGCGGATTTCTGGTTTCGACGCGCGTCGGGTTTGACAACACTCTCGTGCCGCATCTTTCGACAAAGCTGCTCGCGTTCTTTTTTCTGGTCGGCTTCGGCGCGGACGTCGGAGCGTATGTCGCCGGAAAAAATCTGGGCAAGCGCAAATTGATTCCCAAAGTCAGCCCGAATAAAACTTGGGAAGGCGCAATCGGCGGATTAGTTCTGAGCGCGGCTTTCGCGGCGCTCGCTTCGTTCTGGTTTTTTCCCGAGCTTCCCCTTAAATTCTCGATTCCGCTGGCGATTGCGATAACCGTTATCGGGATGTTCGGCGATTTGGCGGAGAGCGCGATGAAGCGCGGCGCGGGCGTCAAGGACGCGGCGAGCATTCTGCCCGGACACGGGGGCTTGCTCGACCGGCTCGACAGCTTGCTTTTCGGCGCGCCAATCCTGTATTATTTTGCACGGTTTTATTTTTAGAAGTTTTTATGAACGCCGTTCGGTTTAACGACGATAATAATTGATTCGGCTTGGACAATAAATTTGTTCAGAGCCTTTCGTTTATCGTAAAACCGAAAGGCTTTTTTATTTTTACAGGGGAAAAAGCGACAAGCGGCAGGCGATGAGGGAATAATGATTTTCTTTCCTATCACCTATCACTTATCACTTATCACTATTTTATGTTAGACGTTTTAGGAAATCTGGAAAGAACTCATACCTGCGGCGAACTGCGCGCGGGACACGTCGGCGAGCAGGTTGTCTTGATGGGCTGGGTCGCGAAGAAACGCGATTTCGGCATTTTTACGTTTATCGATTTGCGCGACCGCGAGGGCGTGACGCAAATCGTCGTCAGCGAAGAAACCGCCAACGAAGCGCACACGAAAGCCAAAGATTTGCGCGGCGAATACGTCATCGCCGTCAAAGGCGAGGTCGTCGCGCGCGCGGAAGGCACGCGCAACGCGAAGCTGGCGACCGGCGACGTCGAGGTCGTCGCCGGCGAGATTCTCATTTTGAACGACGCCAAAACGCTGCCGTTTCAGCTCGAAGTCGCCGGAAAGGAAAATCTGGCGAGCGAGGACACGCGCCTGAAATATCGCTACCTGGATTTGCGCCGGTCGCGATTGCAGCAAAATTTGATGATGCGCGCCAAAGCTCTGGGAAAAATCCGCTCGTTTATGGAATCGCGCGGATTTTTGGAAATCGAAACGCCGATTCTTTTAAAATCGACGCCCGAAGGCGCGCGCGATTTCATCGTTCCGTCGCGGATTCAGCCGGGAAAATTTTTCGCTTTGCCGCAGTCGCCGCAGATTCTGAAACAGCTTTCGATGATTGCCGGGCTGGACAGATATTATCAAATCGCGCGCTGTTTCCGCGACGAAGATTTGCGCGCCGACCGCCAGCCGGAATTTACGCAGCTCGACATCGAGATGAGCTTCGCCAACCAGGAAATGGTTTATCGCACGCTGGAAGGCGTTTTAAAGGAAGTTTTTTCGCTGGTCGAAGCGGAGTTTCCGACGCCGTTTCCGCGAATGACCTACGCCGACGCGATGCGGCGTTTCGGCTCGGATAAACCGGATTTGCGTTTTGAAATGGAGCTAAAGGATTTGTCCGAAGATTTGCGCGACACTGATTTTGCACCGTTTGCCGAAACTCTCGGCAAAGGCGGGCAGATTAAAGCCGTCACGGCGAAAGGCAAAGCCGATTATTCGCGCAAGCAGCTCGATGAATTGCAGGAATTCGTCAGGCGTTACGGCGCGTCGGCGCTCGCCTGGATTAAGCTCGGCGACGAAACCGCTTCCAGCCTGCTCAAAGTTTTGGGCGAAGAAAAAATCGCGCAACTTGCGAAAACCGCCGGAGCCGAAAAAGGCGACGCGGTTTTGATTGTCGCCGGGCGCAAATCAATCGTCGCGGCGAGCCTCGGCGCGCTCAGAATCGAAATCGCGCGGCGCGAAAACCTGATTCCGAAAGGCGTCTATAAACCGCTCTGGGTGACGGAATTTCCGATGTTTGAATACAACGAGGAAACCGGAAATTACGACGCGATGCACCACCCGTTTACGTCGCTGATGGACGAAGACGTCGAGAAATTTCGCCGCGCCATCGAAGACGGCGAAAAGGATTTGCTCGGAGAAATCCGCGCCCGCGCCTACGACGTCGTCATCAACGGCTACGAAATCGGCAGCGGCTCGATTCGCATTCACCAGCGCGGAATCCAGAACCTGATTTTCAAGGCTTTGGGTTTAACGCCGGAAAAAGCGCGCCAGCGATTCGGATTTTTCCTCGAAGCTCTGGAATACGGGACGCCGCCGCACGGCGGATTCGCCGCCGGAATCGAAAGAATCGTGATGCTGCTGCAAGGCACGGAAAACATCCGCGACGTGGTGGCGTTTCCGAAAACGGCTTCGGCGCAGGATTTGATGATGGATTCGCCGGGCGAAGTCGATTCGGCGCAACTAGATGAACTGGGAATAAAAATCGTTGAATAAAATTAAGGCAAGAGTTATTCTTGCCTTGTTTTTTTTATTGCGATGCAAAGGGCAGAAACTCCGAAACTTCTTGCTGATAAAGAGAAAGTAAATCTAAGGATTTTAACTTTCCCGGCATTGCTTTTTTTGATTTCCCTGATTATCTCGCTGATGATTTTGCCGGAAAATTGCAGTTTGCTGGAGAATGATCCGGAAGGTTTCTGGATGTGTCACACTGTTCCCAGTGATTGCTGTCCTGACACGGGCAGGCGTCTGCTAGCCCGCTCGGTCGCTTTCGCCGGTTTGGGACTGGCGCTCGCGCCGTTTATTTTTGCGTTTTTGAATTCGCGAAAATCAAAAGATAAACTCAAAATATTTGATTAACTTTTCCGAACCATTTTTGGCGAAATATCGTAAAATTTATCATCTATGGCAAAGAAAAAATTCGACACTAATCCGCTCGACCCGGAGTTTCCCGAAAAAGCAAGGAAGGAAGCCGAAACAACCGCTTTGCCGAGAAACAATTATCAGACCGCCGAGTTTCCGATGCCGCCGTCGGTGACAGAAGAACAGACGCGGCGTTTTAACGAAGCGGAATTTAACGCTTTCAGTTCTTCGCCTTATAACGGTCAGCAAGTGCCGACGCATTTCCAGACGGCGAAAATCAACGCGCCGCCGCCGTCGCCGCATCATCAGACGGAAGATATTTCGCGCAAGGTCGCCAAAGTCGGCTTGCCGGAAAACGTTTTGACCGCTCTGCCCTATATTCCCTTCTACATCGGCTTGATTTCCGGCTTGCTGGTTCTGCTTTTCGTGCCGAAAAGCGAAACGAAAGTCCGCTTTCACGCGGCGCAGGGCTTGGCGGCGCACATCGGGATTTTTATCGTCAGCGCGATTCTCGGTCTGGTCGGAAACGTCACGGATATGGCTAGTCTCGGAAGCCTGATTTTTCAAATCGTGACGACCGTGATGCTGATAATTTTCGCCTTCAAAGCCTGGCAGGGACAGCCCGTGCATATCGAATCGGTGGACGATTTGACCGAATGGCTCGAAGAAAAAATCAAGCCAATGAAGTAATTTTCCGGCAGCAGCGGAGGAGAAATCGAGGTGTTTTGTTCAAATTGCGGCAGCGGCGGGATAAATCCCGAGTTAAATTACTGCAATCGCTGCGGCGCGAAAGTTTCCAAACCGGAAGCCGGAGCGGGAAAATCCGTTTCGGAAAATCTTTCGTCGGCGCTCGGTTATATTGGCGGCTTCGGCTTTCTCGGATTTATTTTCGTGATTATCGCGCTGGTCAAAAACGACGTTCCGGTTAGAGCTCTGGTGGCTGTCTCGCTTTTTTATCTCGCCGCGCTTTTCGGCATCTGCTATTTAATTCTTCAGCAAATCTCCGCTTCTTCTAATTCCGCCGCCTCGGGAAAATTACCCGCGGCATTGATTCCCGATTTGCGCGATAACTTTCAAGCCGGACAACAACTCAATCCGGCGGATACGGCGCAGCTCGAATCTCCGCGCGAGCCTGCCTCTGACGCCGCAGCCTCTGCCAGCGTTACGGAAAACACGACCAAAACGCTCGACGAAGTCTTATTAAAACGAAATTAAAACGCCGAAATTAAAGCCAGGAAGCGAGAGAGCGAAAAGGCGAAAAACCGCTTTCCGGTATTGCCGTAGCGCTCTTATAAATGTCCCTTTTGCGGAAACCGGAAATTTTGTGGGGCGATGCCGCGAGTGTTAAAATCGTCTGATGTCTAGTCTTGCCTGGATTATTATCATAGTTTTAGCGCTGACTCTGCTCGGCACTCTGACTCTGGTTTTTATCACGACGAAATATTATTGGGGCGAGAGAGGAACGCCGCCGCTGACGGGCGAGCAGCGCCGCCGCCAGCGGGAAGAGGAAATACGCCTGCGAGCCAAACAATTTGAATACGCAAAACAAAACCCGATTGTGACGCGCAAAAGCGATTTTCTGGACAACCGCAAGGTCTACAAAGATGACAGTTCCGTCGGATAAGGAAGCAGGTCGGACGGCAATTCAAAATCGCCTGAATCCGCCTGCTTATAATCTTTTACGTATTTATTATTTAATCTCTAAAATCCGGTCGTGCGATGAATCAGCAAAATAATAAAGTAAGAAACCGCCGCGATTAACGCGGACATCGGAATCGTTAAAATCCAAGCCCAGACGATTTTGCCCGCCACGCCCCATTTGACCGCCGAAAGCCGTTTGGTCGCGCCGACGCCGACGATTGCGCCGGTAATCGTATGCGTGGTCGAAACCGGGATGCCGAAATGCGTGGCGAAAGCCAGCGTCAGCGCGCCGCCGGTTTCCGCGCAAAATCCGCCGACCGGCTGAAGCTTGGTGATTTTTGAACCCATCGTTTTGACGATTCGCCAGCCGCCCGTCAGAGTTCCGAGTCCGATTGCCGCGTGCGCCGAGAGCACGACCCAGAGCGGAATTTCGGGCAGCGCGCCGCCCGGACCGGCTCCCATCATTCCGCCCGCCACCAGAACCGCCGTGATAATTCCCATCGTCTTCTGAGCGTCGTTGCCGCCGTGCCCGAGAGAGTAAAAAGCGGCTGAAAAAAGCTGTCCGACGCGAAAGCCCTTATCGATTCTGGAAATCGCCGTGTTTCTGAAAATCCAGTAAACGAGGAGCATCAGGGTCAGACCGAGCGTCATTCCCATCAGCGGCGCAAAAATAATAAACGACAGCGTTATATACCAGCCCGACGGGATAATCACGGCGAAGCCGCCGTATGCCGCAATCGCCGCGCCAGCGTAGCCGCCGATAAGCGCATGCGAGCTGGAAGTCGGCAAGCCCAGATACCAGGTGATTATATTCCAGATGATGACGCCGAAAAGCCCGGCGAGCAGCACGTAAAGATGCAGCTCTTTGGGAATCGGCTTTAAGTCCACCAGCCCGCCGCCGATCATTTTCGCCACCGCCGTGCCGAAAACGGCAAACGCGATAAAGTTGAAAAACGCCGCCCACGCGACCGCCACGCCCGGCGACAAAACGCGCGTCGAGACGACTGTAGCAATCGAGTTCGCCGCGTCGTGCATACCGTTCGTGTAGTCGAAAATCAACGCAACGATAATGATAAAAACAACCAGCGCAGTTGTAGCTTCCATAATGTAATTTTCGATTTCAGATTTCAGATTTCAGATTGGAATCGGAATTCGGCTCGCGCCAAATAAAATTTAAATAAATCCTTATCCAATCTAAAATCGGCAATCGAAAATCTTCAATCTTTTAAGCGTGTTTCAGGATAACGCTTTCGATAATATTGGCGACCGATTCGCAGCGGTCGGTGGCGGCTTCCAGGATTTCGTAAACTTCCTTCCATTTAATCAAGCCGATCGGGTCTTGCGTATTGCGAAAAAGCTCGGCGATGGCGCGAAAATAAACGTCGTCCGCTTCGTTTTCGAGACGATGAATCTCGACGATGTGCTGATTCATCCCGTTCGGTTTGGCAATAATCGAGATAGCCGAATGCAGCTCTATCGCCAGACTTTGAATGACTTTGGCGAAGTGCTTGGCGTGGTCGTTGATTTCGCGGATGTCATACATCAGAATCGCCCGCGCGCCCGCGTCGATGTAATCGAGCACGTCGTCCAGCGCGACGACCAGCATATAAATATCTTCGCGGTCAAACGGCGTGATAAACGATTTGTTCAGCTTGGTCGTGATTTTATGCGTCAGCTCGTCGCAGGCGTGCTCCGCCGCCTTGATTTTTTTCGTGTGCGCTTCAAAGCTTTCGCTTGTGTCCTGCATCATCATGACAAGAGCGTCCGCGCCGTCCTGAATTCTCGCGGTCATTTCCGTAAACAGCGTAAAATACTCGTCTTCGCGCGGTAGCAAACTAAAAGCCATTTTCGATACTCTCCAAATTTAATTTAACTAGGAATTATTTGAATATAGCCAAAGAAGCCCGCCTTGTCTATTAAACGAAAAAAATATTTAACATAAATGTAACGTCGCACGAAATCCGTCATCTTTTACTCGAAATGGAGCGGCAAACTTTGCCTGAAGGCGTTCATCTGAAATCTACGAATTGTTCTTTTTATTGATTATAAACCGGATTTTTCGATAAGATTAACAATTAAGGGAAATAAAATTTCGGGATTTTTTGGAGGAGAAAATGAGAAAAGCAGCTCCGAGAGTTTTGAGCAGATATTTGACGGCATTGACGATGGTCTGGGCATTATTGGCGATTCTGCCGCTGGCGGGATACGGGCAGACGCGCATCTCGATGCCGCGCAACAAATACAAAGTGGAAGACGACGTCAGGCTCGGACGCGACGCCGCGCGCCAAGTCGAGCAGCAGATGCCGATTCTGAACGACGCCGAAGCGACGCGCTACGTGCAGGCAGTCGGTCAACGGCTGGTCAACGCGCTGCCGCCGGAATTTCAACAGCCGCAGTTTCAGTATAGCTTTCAAATCGTCAACGCGCGCGACATCAACGCTTTCGCGCTGCCGGGCGGACCGATGTACGTCAATCGCGGAATGATTGAAGCCGCCAGGAACGAGGGCGAAATGGCAGGTGTGATGGCGCACGAAATCGCTCACGTCGCGCTGCGCCACGCGACGGCGCAGGCGACCAAGCAGAGCAATCCGCTGAATAAAATCCTCGGCATCGGCGCGGTTTTAGGCGGCGCTATTCTCGGCGGTCAAACCGGCGCGGTGCTCGGACAGCAGATTTACAGAGGCGTTTTCGTCAATCCTTACAGCCGCGATTACGAAACGCAAGCCGACATTCTCGGCGCGCACATTATGGCTCGCGCCGGTTATGACCCGCGCGATTTGGCGAATATTTTTCAGACCATCGCCCAGCAGAGCGGCGGCAGCCGCGGTCCCGAATGGCTGAGCACGCACCCGGACCCGGGCAATCGCTTCAATACTATCAATCGTGAAGCGAGCCTGCTCCGCGTTTCGCCCGAGCCGATTAAAATGACGCAGGGATTTATGAACACGAAACGCCGTTTTCAGGGTATGCCCCGCGCGCAGACGATGGAAGAAATCGCCCGCAACCCGCAGAACAATCGCGGCGGTCAGCAGACGACCATCAACGGTCGCTACGACAACCGCGTTCAGACGCCTTCGTCGCGCTACCGCACATATTCGAGCGGAAACCAAATCAGCATCAGCGTGCCTGAAAACTGGGAAACCGTTTCCGAAAGCGAAACGTCCGTCTGGTTTTCGCCCGAAGGCGCTTACGGCAACGAGGGCATCACGCACGGTGCGATGATTGGCATCGCGCAGACGCAGAGCGCAAATCTGTCGCAGGGAACGCAGGAATACGTCGAAGGACTTCTGCAAAGCAACAATTATCTCAGGCAGCAGAGTAATTATTCGCGCGCGGTGATTGCGGGCAGAAGCGGCTTGGCGACAGTTCTCGCCGGACGCTCGCCCGTTACGAACAGAAACGAAATCGTGACGGTTTACACGACGACTCTGCGCAACGGCTATCTGTTCTACGTCATCACGGTCGTCCCGCAAAACGAGGCGGCGAGCTATGATTACGCTTTTCGCAATATGCTCCGCTCATTGCGCCTGGGCGTTTAAGCGGAAGAAATTAGCCGCAGAGAACACGGAGATTTATGAGAGGAAATTAAAAGGGATGACAGGATAAACAGGGATAAGAAAAAAGATTATTTTCATAATCCCTGTTTATCCTGTTATCCCTTTTAATTCTTTTTTGTGCTTTTTCGTGTTCTTTCGCGGCTAATCTTTACTTCTTTTCGCGTTCTCGCGCGGCTAAATCCTTTCAAATATCGTGCGGTAAACCGGCAGATTTTTTTCTTCGACCGCACTTTCGCGCTCGGTTTTCACCGGAAAGGGATTTTCGCTCGTTTCTATTTCCCGCAGTTCTTCGGAAAAAGCGCGAAAAATTTCAAACATTTCTTCCGCCAGAAAATCAACGTCCGTCTGAATAAAAACCTTTCCGCCGACGGCTAAATGCGCGGCGATTGTCTCGACCATTTCGCCCGTGACCATCCGGCGCTTGGCGTGCTTCTTTTTGTGCCACGGGTCGGGAAACTGAATCGTCACCGCCCGCAAAACGTTTTCCGGAAAGTTTTTCAATAAATTTCCGAGCGAAATCGTCGCGTTCGTAAATTCGTAATGCAGATTTTGCAGATTCTTCTCGGCGGCAATCCGGTTTGCTTCCGCGACGAGCGGCTCGCGGATTTCCAGACCGAGGAAATTCCAGTCCGGCTTAATCTCAGCCATTTTCAGCAGAAAACGCCCGCGCGCCGCGCCGACGTCCAGGTGCAGCGGCAAATCGGGATTAACGAAAATCTTCGCCAAATCCAGAGGCTTGGAAACGAACCGGAAATAAGGCGCAAGCGGATTGACGTGTTGGTGAACGCGAACTCTGGGCATAAATCAAATTTAAAGCGGCTTTTTAAAATTTTATATATTGCAGCAGCAGCAGGATAGTTAAAATCGAAACGAAGACGAAAACGCCCATCGAAATCAAGCCGAAAGCTTCGGCAGTCGCTCCGGCTTGGCGCGGATTTTTGTGCAAATCGCGCGGAATCTGCGCGAATCCGTAAATCGCGCCCGTCAGAAGACCGCCGAGATGACCGAAATTATCGACTATCTGGTAGGCGATAATGCCGAAAGCGGCGATAAAACTGATATTGACCAGCATACTTCGCAAAAAATCGGGCGGCAATTGCCGCTTGCGGCGATAACCGTAAATCGCCATATAACCGATTAAACCCATAATTCCACCCGACGCGCCGATTGACTGCACGTCGGGCATAAAAAACAGGCTCAAAAGCCCGCCGCCGATGATTGACAAAAGAAAGACTGTTCCCAGATGCGCGCGGTTTGAAAGAAACTCTATCAAGCCGCCGAAGCCGTAGAGCGCCTGCGCGTTGAAATAAAGATGAAGCGGAAAAATCCCGTGCAGAGTGGCGTAGGTGAGCAGCCGCCACCATTCGCCTTCCCAAACCAGCGGCTTGACCAGACCTGCGATTTTCGACGACCGCGCGCCGAAGTCCGCAAACGACTCGGAATCTTCAATACTCCACTGAAAGAGCGTCACGACGACCAGACAAGCGACCAGAATATATGAAAAATACGGAACGGTATCGCGCGCCTGCCGCAGAAACTCGACGGCTTCGGGCGTCGGAATCAAGTCTTCGAGCGTAATCCTGCGCGCCTCGTAAAGTCCCCAGATACCGGCAATCAGCGCGAAAAGTCCGAGCAGAAAAGTCAGGCTTTGAAAAAGAATTTTCCAGCTGATTTCGCCGTCGAACGCCTCAGGGTATTGCGCCAGAAACTGCTCTTTGAAAGCGATGACGAAGAAGAACACGAGCAAGTGCAGCGCGACCAGCACCGCGCCGATGCCGATTGCCCACCATGAGCGCCTGCGAATCGCGCGCTTGCGCTCTGCCAGAAATTCTTCGGGTGTAATGCGCGGCGACGGTTGCGGCGGCTCTTCTTCGGTTTCGTAATTCATACTTAATTTTAGATTTTAGAGGCTCAGTTGCAGATTGCAAGAATCGCCGCGCCGTAAGCGGCGGAAGCCGTCCGAAAATCCAAAACTTAAAAACGAAACTATATCGCCAGCCCGCCGTCCGGCTGAATGACCTGCCCGGTAATATAACGCGCCGAATCGGAAAGCATAAAGCACGCGATTTCAGCGACTTCACGCACGTTTCCGAGCCGCCCGAGCGGAATCATTTCCAGAATCTTCGCGCGGTGTTCCTCGTTCATCTCGCCCGACATATCGGTTTCGATTAAACCGAGCGCGAGAGCGTTAACCGTAATTTTCCGGCTCGCCACTTCTTTCGCCAGAGCTTTCGTCAAACCGATCATTCCCGCTTTCGAGGCGGAATAATTCGTCTGTCCCTGCATCCCGACGACGCCGCTGATGGAGGAAATATTCAGAATCGAGCCGCCCGTTTCGTTGCGCATCATCGGGCGCAGAACGGCTTTCGAGAAATTCCACGCGCCTTTCAGATTCGTGTCGATAACGCTGTCCCAATCTTCTTCCTTCATCCGCATAATCAAGGTGTCGCGCGTGATTCCGGCGTTATTCACCAGAAAATCAATCGTTCCGAATTCGGCTTGCACCCGCTTCACAAAATCCGCCGACGCTTCCGTATTCGCCACGTCGCACTGCGCGGCAAAAGCCCTGACGCCCAAACCTTCGATTTCCGCCTTCAGCTTCTCGGCTTCGTCCGCGCTTCTCGCGTAATTAAACGCCACGTTCGCGCCGCGTCCGGCTAATTCCAGAGCAATCGCCCTGCCGATGCCGCGCGTCGCGCCCGTGACGATTGCCGATTTTCCGCTAAATTGTTTTTCGCTCAAATTTTACTCCTAGCATTAAAAAATCAACAAGAATTTTTTATTCATCAAATACTCTAACTAATAATGGCGTGGAAAACACTAAATTCTATTGCTGTGATGGCATTATTTTTCCATAACTAATTTGGACTTTACGCATCAGGGCGTTTTTTTCTTCTTCTGGTATTTTCATTGCTGCTATTCTAATGATTTCAATTTTTGCCATATTTTCAAAATATTTTGTTCGCTCTGCTTTCAATCTTGGAATTGCCTCTTTATGTTCGTATATAGCTAGCGTATTTCTAAAGGCTTTTGCAGACTCATTCATATTATTTAACAGCTCATAAAACCAATAGAGGTTATCTTTCTCATAATCAGTTTCTAGCAGCAAATCTTTTATTAGTTTATGTATCATATTCGTAACCGATTCAACTTCTTCTGGTTCTAAAAATACGCCCTCGAAACTCTTTACTTCAGTTTCTTCACCAAATTTCTGATAATGTATTTCAGCAAAAATTCTTCTTAAACATTCTTGCGCATATTCATTTACCTCTACAAATTCCTTGTTTGTAGAAACTGCGCTACGCATATTTTCAATTACATCATCTACATGCGCTCTTGTTAAAGTATCTTCAATATCTCTAAATCTTTTTAGGTTTTGTAATAAATCTTCCGTTCCTTGAAATCTTTCTTTTGGAACTTTATTGAGGGTCTTTACTAAAATTCTTTTCAATCTTTCGGAAAACTCACTCTCCAAGAATTGTGGCTCACGCATAATAATCGCGCCAATGAGTTCTGTTTGTTCCTTCTGCGGAAATGGCAGATTTCCTGTTAGCATTCGGTAAAGAATTACGCCCACAGACCAAATATCTGTTTGAATATTTCGTTTTCCATCGAAACACTCAGGAGCCATATATGCCCAAGTGCCTGCAATTAATTGACTTGAACTATCGCTGGTAATAATACGAGAAATTCCAAAATCGGTTAAGCGTGGAGTTTTACCGTCAAGCAAAATATTAGCAGGTTTCAAATCTCGGTGAATGATTCCGCTATCGTGAAGATGTTGTAGCCCCTTCAAAATTCCGATTATCATTTCAATCGCTTCTGTGATTGACAGCTTACCCTTTGCTCTCAATAAATCTTCAAGCGAACCGTCGGGCGCATATTCGCTGATAATCGCAATTTGCCCGTTAAAATTTCTTGCGCCAACAAGTGACATTACGTTCGGGTGTTTCCCGCAGAGCGTCCAAAGCCCGATTTCCTGTGTGATTTGTTTCCAATCAATTTGGTCTCTGTGAGGAAGTTTAAGAGCAAAGCTCTGTCCTCCATTTTCGGCTAACCAAACTTCGCCAAAACCGCCGCGTCCAAGTTTTCTGACTAGAGTGTATTCGCCAATTCTTTGATTCTCGTAAAACATTAAGATTTAATTTTGATTTACGCTTTCCCGCGCAGCTTCGCAAACCACCAGCGAAGCCCGACGAACAAAAATCGAGGGTCTTTGAAAAATTCGGGCGGCTTACGCTCGAAAGCGTGCCCGACAAACTGCAAAACCCAGCCGATGACGAACATCGCCAGCGGAATTTTCCAGAAGCCCGCGATAAAAAAACTCGGTATCACCAGCAGAATCGAAAGCGCAATCATCGGAATGCCGATTGTATGCGTCAGTTTATTCATTTTGTGCTGATGACTCTCCGAATATTCCGCAATCCATTCGTCCCAACTTCTGCCGCCGAGCGCCATAAATTTTCACCTCGCAAAAGATTTTCCCGCCAAAGACGACAGAAGAAGCGAAAATTCTCGACTTCGTCTATTCCCTGCGTCTTTGCGGCAAAATTTTACTACAAATTCAGAGATTTCAGATATTTTTTAAAATCCGCCGCCAAATCTTCGTGTTTTAAGGCAAATTCGACCGTCGCAATCAGAAATCCGAGCTTATCGCCCGCGTCGTGGCGCGTGCCTTCGAGCTTTACGGCATAGAACGGCGAGCCGGCGTTGAGCAGCTCGCGCATCGCGTCGGCGACCTGAATCTCGCCGCCCGCGCCGGGCTTCGTGTGTTCGAGCGCGCCGAAAAGCTCGGGCGTAAAAATATAGCGACCGATGACCGCCATATCCGAAGGCGCGTCTTCAAATTTCGGCTTTTCGATGACTTCCCGAATTTTAAAAACGCCCGGTTCGACTTCCTCCTCGGCATCAATCACGCCGAAGCGCGAGATGGCTTCGCCCTCGACCTGCATCGTCGCAATCACGGGCGCGTCGTATTTTTCGTAAACGTCAATCAACTGCTGCAAAGCCGGTTTTTCCGCGTCCACCACGTCGTCGGCGAGCAGCACGGCGAACGGCTCGTCGCCGACGAAATCCTTCGCCTGGTAAATCGCGTGTCCCAATCCTAAAGCTTGTTTCTGCCGCAGATAGGAGATTTTCGCCAGCTCGGAAACGCCGCGCACGAGGTCGAACATCTCGGTTTTTCCGCGTTCCTTTAAAACCTGTTCCAGCTCGAACGAAATATCGAAATGGTCTTCAATCGCCGTCTTGTCGCGATTCGTAATAATCAGGATGGATTCGATGCCGCAGGCGACCGATTCCTCGACCGAATACTGAATCAAAGGCTTGTCCACGAGCGGCAGCATCTCTTTCGGCGACGCTTTGGTGGCGGGCAAAAAACGAGTTCCTAAACCGGCGGCGGGAAACACCGCTTTACGTACTTTTTGTGTCATAATTGCTCTCTTACGTGAATTTTCTGGTTTACTGCGAAAGTAAATTGTGACATATTCGGCGAGGTGCAAACAAATGAGCGAAAAACAAACCTTTGAAGTTCCGCTGGAAAAACACGAAAACTCCGAAGCGACCGTCATCACCGTCCCGTTCGACGTCGAAAAAGTTTTCGGCGCAAAACGCGTTCCGGTCAAAATCTCCGTCAACGGCGCGGATTACCGCACGACGATTTTCAGAAGAAACGGGAAATATATGCTCGCGATTCCGAAAAAATTCCGCGACGCGGCTGGCGTCCGCGGCGGCGAGATGATTACGGTCGAACTGGAACGCGACAATGAACTCCGGGTTATCATTCCGCCCGAAGATTTCGCCCGCGCGCTGGCGGAAAACAGCCGCGCGAAAGAAGCCTGGGAAAAGCTGAGCTACACGCACCGGCGCGAATACGTGACGGCGATTGAAGACGCGAAACGAGAGGAAACGCGCGCCCGCAGAATCGCCAAAGCAATCGAGCAAATAAGCGAAGCCGCCGCCGCGCCTGCCGCCGGAAAATAAAAACGAACTTACGTGTAAAATAAAATCAAACTTTCGCGCGCCGGCGCGCTTCCAAAATAACCGGAGTTTTTTAACGATGAAGAAAATATTTTTCCTTGCGATTTTAACCGTTCTTTCTCTAAACGCTTACGTCATTCAATCTCAGGCGCAGATTGCGCCGTGCGCCCAATCGAAAGCCGTGACGCTGCCGCTCGACGGCGAATACGGCAGCTTCGGTTCGTTCGCCGTGACGCGGCAGGCGATTCCGAATCCGGACCCGAACGCGCCCGCTCCGATTTCGGTTTTCATTCCCGAAAACGCGACGGCGCAAACGCGCGTCCCGGTCGTTTTCTTCGCGCACGGTTTCGGCGGCACGAGTTATCAATTTTACGAAACGCTGCTGCGCCAGCTTTCGAGCAACGGCTACATCGTCGTTTTCTCGCCCTACACGGCGAATTTATTCGCCTCGCACCCGACCCGCTACAACCAGCTCTGGAACGGCTTCACCGCCGCCGTCCAGCAATACGGAAATATTATGGACACGACGCGTGTCGGCTTTGCCGGTCATTCCTACGGCGCGGGCGCGACGCCCGAAATGGCGCGGCGCGGCGTCCAGCAGCAGGGCTGGGGCGCAAACGGTTTATTTTTGTTCATAATGGCGGCGTGGTATAACTGGGGAACGAATCCCGAACAGATTCCGGCGACGGCGAAAATGATTGTACAGGTTTACTGGGACGACGCCACGAACCAGCACCTGATTTCGCAAAACGACATCTGGAACAAGCTGCCGCAGATTACCGAGAAAAAATGGCAGGTCATTCGCGCCTCAAAAACATACTGCTCTCTGGAAGCCGGGCATTCCGTTCCCGTGACCGACGGCTTGGGTCAGACCGAAGCGGCGACCGACGCCTACGACAGTTGGGGCGTCTGGCGCAGGCTGCACGCTCTTTCCGATTACGCTTTAAGAGGAAACCAGGCGGCGAAAAATGCTGCTTTCGGCATCGACGCGAATATGGGCGAATGGCGCGGGATTTTCGGCGCGCGCCGGATTTCGCCGCTCGAAGCGACCGACGCTCCGGTCGTCAACTCGCAGAGCAGCCCGACGTTTCTCTGGAGTCAGAAATGCAACTACGCGCTCGGCTCGCCCTGCCCGTAATGAATGAAAGAAAGATTGCCTTCTTCCTTGCTTGAAAATGCGGCGGTCTTTGACCGCCCTTTTAGTTTGAGTTGATAATATTAATTTTGTTTGACGAATATGAATAAGGAAATTTTGGAAAAATGCTCGATTTGAATTTTGTTCGTGAAAATCTGGAAAAGGTCAGAGAAGCTCTTAACAACCGCAATTTTCCGGCTGAAGGTCTGGAAAAATTTGTCGCGCTCGACGACGAGCGCCGCCGCGTAATCGGCGAATCAGACCGCCTCAACGCGCAGCGAAACTCGACCAGCAAGGAAATCGGCGCGCTGATGCAAGCCGGAAAACGCGACGAAGCCGAAGCGAAAAAAGCGGAAGTCGCCGGACTGAAGGAAAAACAAGCCGAGCTGGAACGACAGCGCGACGAAGCCGAAAAGACGATGCGCGAACTGCTCGCCGCTTTGCCGAACATTCCCGCCGAAGGCGTTCCGGTCGGCGCTGACGAATCGGCGAACGTCGAAGTCCGGCGCTGGGGCACGCCGCGCGAATTCGATTTCGAACCGCTTGACCACGTGGATTTGGGCGAAAATCTCGACATTCTGGATTTGGAACGGGCGACGAAAATCGCCGGCTCGCGCTTTGCGATTTTAAACGGCGCGGGCGCGCGGCTCGAACGCGCGCTGATAAATTTTATGCTCGACGTGCACACGACCGAGCACGGCTACACCGAAACTCTGCCGCCGTTTATCGTCAACCGGCAATCGCTTTTCGGCACGAATCAACTGCCGAAATTCGAGGAAGATTTGTTTCATTTAACGGACGAGCGCGGCTTTGCGCTGATTCCGACCGCCGAAGTTCCGGTGACGAATTATCACGCCGAAGAAATTCTGGAAGCGAAGGATTTGCCGAAATACTACACGGCTTACACGCCCTGTTTTCGCTCCGAAGCCGGAAGTTACGGGCGCGACACGCGCGGGCTGATTCGCCAGCATCAATTTGAAAAAGTCGAGCTGGTCAAGCTTTCCCTGCCGGAAAACTCCGCAGAGGAACACGAAAAGCTGACGGCAAACGCCGAGAGAATTTTGCAGCTTCTCGGCTTGCCGTATCGCACGGTCGTTCTTTCAACCGGCGATATGGGCTTCGGCGCGATGAAAACCTACGACATCGAAGTCTGGCTGCCGTCGCAGAAAACTTACCGCGAAATCTCAAGCTGCTCGAACTGCGGCGATTTTCAGGCGCGGCGAATGAACCTGAGATTCCGGCGCGCGGGCGGAGCGAAACCCGAATTCGTACACACGCTGAACGGCTCGGGCTTAGCCGTCGGCAGAACGTGGATTGCCGTTCTGGAAAATTACCAGCAGGCGGACGGCAGCATCCTGATTCCCGAAATTTTGCAGCCGTTTATGAACGGCTTGGAGAAAATCGAAGCGAAAAGCTAGTTAAATGAAAGCCGAAATTTTTCGATTGAATTTAGTGAAGAATTAGCGAATTCGAGAAACGGCTTCAAAATAAGGTTTTATGCCTGAGCGGCAATTCAAGCTTGAAAATGTTTTTTGGCTCGGCGGTTCTCCGTGCTCGGGCAAAAGCTCGATTGCCGCTATTTTAGCCAATCGTTTGGACGTTGATTTATACCACGTTGACGAGGTTTTCGATGCTCATATCAAAAGGCTCGATTCAGCTCTTCACCCGAATTTATCAAACTGGTGCGCTTCCGGTTGGAATCAAAGATGGATGCAGCCTTCGGATGAGCTTCTCCAAAACGTTATCGGTTGTTACCGGGAACATTTCAGCTTTATTTTGCAGGATATTCTTTCAATGCCGCGCCAAAAACCTTTATTGGTCGAAGGCTCGGCGCTGCTGCCCGACGCGGTCTCGCCTCTGCTGCCGGCATCGAATCCGGCAATCTGGCTCGTTCCGACTTTTGATTTTCAACAAAAACATTACTCTGCCCGCGAATGGCTGCGCCCGATTGTCGAACAATGCGATAATCCCGAAATTGCTTTTCAAAACTGGATGAAACGCGACGCCGATTTTGCTCTCTGGATTGAAGAACAAGTGAAATCAATGAAATTAAACTTATTAAAGATTGACGGAAAGCATTCGCTGGAGAAAACTGCGGGAATTGTCGAAGCATATTTTTATTTCAACAAATAGACGAGCATTTCATTGCCGCCGGAAAGCGTTTGACACTTGCCGGTTTTCTTCATAGTTTCTAAGAAGTGAGTATTTCTCCGCAAAATTCGCCTGATTTCAAGCTCAGATTTGAATCCGGCACGCTAATTCTGGAAGGCGTCGAGCAGGACGACAAAACGGCGGCTGCGGCTGTTCCGAGAGCCTTTGTCTGGGACGCGCGGACGCGGCAGTTTCGCGCGCCCGCTTACAAATATCGCGAAATCATCAAGGAGCTTGTCCGCTCGAAAACCGCTTACACGGACGCGGCGAAAAAATACGACAGCTTTGATTTCCGGCAGAAATTCCGCCTTGAGCCGCGACCGTTCCAGCTCGAATCAATCGAAAAATGGCGTGAAAACGAGCGCTGCGGCGTGATTGTACTTCCGACCGGCGCGGGCAAAACGCACGTGGCGACGATGGCAATCGAGGCTTGCGCGCGACAGACGCTCGTCGTCGTGCCGACGCTGGATTTGATGAATCAATGGTACGACCTTTTGCTGACGACGTTTAACGCGGAAATCGGTCTTATCGGCGGCGGCTTTTACGAAATCGGCGCGATAACCGTGACGACTTACGCCTCGGCTTTTCGCCACCAGGAACGGCTCGGCAATCAATTCGGTCTGGTGATTTTCGACGAATGTCATCACCTGCCGTCGGAAGGCTACAAATACGCGGCGGAATTTGCGATTGCGCCGTTTCGGCTCGGCTTGACCGCGACGCCCGAACGCTCGGACGCGGGCGAAGCGCTGATGGAAGAATTAGTCGGAAAATTCGTCTATCGTCTGGAAGCGCAGCAGTTGGCGGGCGAATATCTCGCCGATTACGTCGTCGAGCGGGTCGAGGTCGATTTGAGCGCCGAAGAACGCGCCGAATACGACCGCGAAAGAACGATTTTCCGCGATTTCGTGCGGGCGAAAAATATTCCTTTCGGCTCGATTGACGGCTGGAAAACCTTCGTGATGCAGAGCGCGCGCAGCGAAGACGGCAGGCGCGCGATGAAAGCCTATCGCAACTCGAAAAAAATCGCGCTCGGAACCGAAGCGAAATTCCGAGTTCTGCGGGATTTGCTCGTTCGACACAAACGCGACAAGGTTTTGATTTTCACGCACGAAAACGAGATGGTCTATCGCATCTCGCACAGCTTTCTGATTCCCGCCATCACGCACGAAACCAACGTCAAAGAGCGCCGCTTCTGGCTCGAAGCCTTTAACAAAGGCGAAGTTCTCGCGCTGGCGACCTCGAAAGTTTTAAACGAAGGCGTCAACATTCCCGACGCTTCCGTGGCGATAATTCTTTCCGGCTCAGGCTCTTCGCGCGAGCATATTCAGCGGCTCGGACGAATCCTGCGCAAGCACGAAGGCAAGCAAGCCATTCTCTACGAAGTCGTCACGCGCGGCACGACCGAGGAACGCATCAGCCAGCGCCGAACGGATGTCAGACAATTTCAGGAAGCGAAAACGAGAAAATAAACGATGAACAGCGGAACGCCGTAGCGATGAATTGCAAGTTTCAAAATGACGAATTCATCGCTACGGCGTTCATCATTCATCGTTCAAAACAAGGCTTTCAGCCATTGCGACCAGAACGTGCGGCTCGATTTTCGTTTTGTAAAAAAGGACGTTTTCGCTTTCCCAGAGCGGTTCTTCACGGCTGCCGCGCAGTTCTTCGGACGCGGCGAAAATGAATTTATGAAAACCGGCGGCGCGAAATTCTTCCAGCCGCTTTTTCAAGGATTTCGGCGTCCAGAAGCCGAGAACGTCCGTGTAAATTTTTTCGTTTTTCGGCGAGATTAAAACCAAATCGGGAATAAAAGCCGTTTTGCCCAAATCGACGACTTCGCGGTTTTCTTCCAGCCGCCATTCGCTTCCGGATTTTTCCCAGTTCTTTTTCAGCCTTTCAATATCCGGATTTTTGTAGGGCGGCTCGTCGAAGTAGCAGGAGCTGAGTTCGGTTTGCTCGCTGGAAAGCTCGTAAAAAACATTGCCTTCGCGGTACGCGATTTCGGCGGACATTTTCCAGCCCGAACAGAGCAGCAGTGCGGGCAGAAAAACCGCCATCCTGATTCCGTATTTCTGCGAACGGTGAAACAGCGACGCCGCGCCGGTCAGAGTGATTTCGTAGCCGTTCGCCGCGTTTCCGCGCACGGAATGAATCAAGCCGAAATGCTTTATCCAGCCGAAAATCGCGCGGTAATTTGCCGAGTCGAGCGGCGCGGTGCGGATTTTCATCTCGACGCATTTGTAAAGCAAAGCCTGCGCCTGCGCCAGATTGTAGCGGTCGAGCAAATCTCCGGGCGTAATCGTCTCGAAGGAAATCAATCTCTGATTGCCGGACAAATCGGCGTAAAGATTCGTGAAAATCGTTTCGGCGTCGGTCTCGAATTCTTCGGCGACAAGCTGCAAAACTTCTTCGTGACGCCCGGAATCGGGCAGAACCGGCTGAAACGAGCGCGCGGCGAGAAAAACCCTGCGGCGAATTTCTTCCGGTTCGGCGACGCTCGCCGTTTCAAACTCGCACCTGTCCGCCAGCAGCTTGATAAAGCCGCGCAGGATGCGATAGTCCGTTCCGGTTCCGACGTATTCTTCGTGCGCAGCTTCGAGCGCGGCGCGCGTTTCGCCTTCGTAATCCTCGAAAATGGCGATTAAGCTTTCGGCGTCGCGCAAAAATCCGCCGTCGTTCGTTGTGGGAATCAGGCGCGGAAAGATTTTATCGCCGCGCCGCCAGTTGATTGCTAAATCGGAAGTCAACATTTATTTTCAGAGGTTTACGGGCGTATTCGCCTTTTGGCATTCAGACTTAAACCGGCAAAAAATTTGAGTAATAATCGTTTTTCATCAGCCCTGCAAACAACGGCTCCGCCTTTTTAACGCTTGATGTAACCGCATAAATCATTGAGCGAGAGATTGCCGCCGCAGAGGATTAAAACCACGTTGCCGTCCGGGTTAAACTGATTTTTTAAACGCGCAGCCGCCGCCAGCGTGCACGAAGCCGCCGGTTCGGTCAGAACTTTCAATCGTTCGAGAATAAACTGTAAGGCTTCGACCGCTTCCTCGTCCGAAACGACGGTGACGCTTTCCAGATATTGCTGCGCCAATGCCAGGGTAGCGGGCGAGGCGGACGGCGCGCCGAGAGTTTTGGCGATTGAGGTAATCGCCGGAAGCTCGACCGGATGACCGGCGGCGAGCGCTTTCGACATACAATCAGCGCCGACGGTTTCCACGCCCCGGATTCTGACCGAC
>JALZHR010000566.1 GCA_030860665.1 Acidobacteriota bacterium | reverse complement strand
CCATTTCACCGTAACGAATCAAGGATTTGGAGATTATCCGAGAAAACCTCTGAATTTTTTCGCGTTTGTCTGGTAGCCGGGAAAGATTTTATCCAGATTTTTATTGCCGAGGTGTTTCTGAGAGACTTCGGCGAAAACGTCGCGGAAATCCGTCGTTACGGCGAGGTCGCGTCCCTCGTTGAGCTGTTCCGGTTTTAAGCCTTTCCAGTCGCCGTAAATTTTTCCGCCCTTGACCGAATTTCCCAGAACGAACATCGCGTTGCCGTGACCGTGGTCAGTGCCGCCGGTTCCGTTCTGGCGCGCGGTTCTGCCGAATTCTGACATCGTTAAAATTATAACGTCGTCCATTCGCTGCCCTAAATCGGTAGCGAATGCGGCGATGCTCGCGCCGAAATCACGCAGGAAATTGGCGAGCTGCCCGCGCGCGCCGCCCTGATTGGCGTGCGTGTCCCATCTCAATTCGTTTCCCGTATCGGTAAACGCGATTTCCAAGCCGACGTTTGCCTTGACGAGCTGCGCAATCTGGCGGAGCGAGCGCCCGAACTGCGTGTTCGGATAAACCGCGCCGTTTTCCGGCTGAAACTGCGCCGGGTTCGCCTGTTTCAGAAAATTGACCGCTTCAAAAGTTTCCTTTCCGGTTTCGCCCAGGCTGTCTTTAGCGTTTTCCTGCCAGATGCCTTCAAAACCGCCCGCGACCGATTGCGTGTAAGCTCCGGCTTTGATGGAAAAATCGGCGAGATTCGTCATCGCGACCGTCGGCGCGCGCCCGATCAGGCTGCGCGGAATCTGCGTCGTCATCGAGACGGCGCGAAACGGCGAATCCTTGTCGCTTTTACTGGTCTGCAAAACGCGGTTCAGCCAGCCGTCACGCGTGGATTTGACGCCGGGCGTGGCTGATTCCATATAATCCTGCGCGTCGAAATGCGAGCGGGTGTTGTCGGGCGAGCCGACCGAGTGGATGACGGCGAGCTGCTTGTTTTTCCAGAACGTTTCCAAAGGTTTCAGCGACGGGTGAAGCCCGAAAAAGCCGTCGAGATTTATCGCGCCGTCTGCCCGGTTCGGGCTTTGAATGGCGATGCCCGGGCGCAGCCCGTAATAGCTGTCCTCGCCGTAAGGCACGACCATATTCAGCCCGTCGACCGCGCCGCGCTGGAAAATCGTGATAAGAATTTTTCTTTTTTTGCCGGCGGCAAGCGTCTGCGCTTCGGCAAACTGATGCAGAAAATCAGGCGCCGCCGACATTAAGCCGAAGCTGGCGAGAGCGATTCCGCTCGATTTCAAAAAATATCTTCTGTCCATAATTAAAGCTCGTTAAACGTGTTCGGAATTTTCCGAAAGAGATTCGTTTTGCTGCTTATTTAGACGCGCGGAAAATTCGTTTGGTCACTTTTATTTTCAATCGTTTAATCACTTTTATTTTCAAAACTGCGTTCGACCTTTGACCTTTGACCTTTGATTTGCGGATAATTTTCTCGAACTTTATTTTCGTTTATTGATTTTATGAAAGAACAACTCGTCCAGATTATCGTCGAACGCCTGACGCGCGACGAAGAAAAACTGCGCGCCGATTTCGACGCCGACAAAGGCATCAGAACCAAATTCACGGCGATTGACAACCTTTTTCCCGAAAAACTGGCTCGCGAAATTTACGAAGCGTTTCCGCCTTTGCCGGAAATGCGCCTTTTAGACAGCTTCCGCGAGAAAAAGTATACGTCGAAATCGCTGGATAAATTCAATCCGCTCATCGCGGACGCGACTTTCGCCTTTCAGGACGCGCGCGTGATTGACATCGTGGCGCGCATTACGGGAATCAGGGACGCCGTCGGCGACCCGCATCTTTACGCGGGCGGCATCAGCGCGATGGCGGGCGGGCATTTTCTGAACCCGCACATCGACAACTCGCACGACCACGAGCAAAAAAATTACCGCGTGCTGAACCTGCTCTATTACTGCTCGCCCGGCTGGAAAGCGGAAAACGGCGGCAATCTCGAATTGTGGGACGAGGACGTGACCGAAGCGGTCGAGATTCCGAGCCTGTTCAACCGGCTTGTCCTGATGGCGACCAACGACAAATCGTGGCATTCGGTCAACGAGGTGAAAACGGGCGGTCATCGCTGCTGCGTCTCGAATTATTATTTCTCGCCGCACTCGCCGAACGGCTACGAAACGACGCACGTCACTTTCTTCAAAGCGCGCCCCGAGCAAAAACTGCGCAGAATCGTCACGACCGCCGACGGCTATCTCAGAACCGCGCTAAGAAAAGTCGTCAGACAGGGCTTGGCGAAAAAGGATTTATACGAGGGGGAAAAAGAAAGTTGACAGATAGTTGCAGGAAGTTGCGGATAGTTGCAGGTAGTCGGAAGAAAGTTAAGAGCTTCAATATTCCGCAACTTTCTTTTAACTATCTGCAACTTCCTGCAACTATCCGCAACTTCCTGTCAACTTTTTATTGTCTTTGGAATTCGGGCGAGCCGAGAATCAAGCCGACCACTTTAAACACGTCCACATTCCCGCTCGGCGGCAGAAGGCGCGCCTGACCGCCCGCGCCGCGTCTTCCCTGACCGCCCGCAATCATCGAATCGTCCGCCATCGTTTCATCCTTGATTTCCACCGTTTTCGCTTCAGGCAGAGGCTTTTCGAGCTGTTTTAAAAGCGTCGTTCTGGTCGCGGGCGAAACTTCGCCTTTGAGGACTTCGGCAATCGCTTTGTCGAGGATTTCCGGTTTCGTTTTCGCTTCGAATTTCTTTAAATCGACGCGCGTCTGCGGAATCCGGTTCGACGCCAGCGCGACGGCGAAATTCATTCTTTCGAGCAGCGCGCCCGTATTGACCCAATCTTCAGCCGTGTCGGGATAGCCGGTCGGCGCTTGATAACCGTAGGGAATCTCGCCCATTTTGTTTATCAGGGCGAGCAGCGCGGGGCTGGAATTCGTATCCGCGCCGATGGCGCGAATCGCGCTGATTGCCAGCTCGAACGGCGTTTTGATTTTCGCCCGGTAATTTTCCGGCGCGAAAAATTCGGCGTCCGTGAACAATGCCCGGAGCGTCGTTTTGACGTCGCCTTCGCTCTTTTGAAAGGCTTGGGCGACGCGGTTTACAAGCGCCTCGCTCGGTTTGTCGGAGACGAATTTGACCGCTAATTTACGGGCGATGAATTTCGCCGTCGAAGGATGTTTGACGAGAATATCAATCACCTTCAAGCCGTCCTTGATTCCGCCCTCGTTCACCTTCTGACCGAGAACCGTTTTCTCGCCTTTCTCGTGCCAGTTTTCATTGAAATAAAATTCGCCCGATTCGATGTCTTCCGGCACGCCAGCCATTCTCTGCAAGCGGTCGAGAGCGTTGTTTTCGCGGTCGCTAATCATATCGGCGGCGGCGCGGCGATAACCGCGCGGGTCGGCAATCGTCCAGCCGGTAAAGGCTTTCGCCACTTCGACGATGTCCTTCTGCGTGTAGCCGCCGTCGACGCCGAGCGTGTGCAGCTCCATCAATTCGCGGGCGTAGTTTTCGTTGATGCCGCGCTGGCGGCGATTGTTCATCATCTGCTTGACGCGCTCGAAGCGGCGGTCGATTTCCGCGTCGCTCAAGCCCCGCGCGCGCAGTCTCTCGCGCTGCCGCTCGTTTAATCCGCCGTTTTGCACGGCTCTTTGCAAAACGCCGCCACCACCGCGATTATTATTCGCCGCGTTCGGCGAGACGGACTGGAAATTGTCGAGATAGAAAAGCATCGCCGGATGCTGAGCCGTGCCGACGAGCAAATCCTTAAAGCTGCCGAGCGCATTTTTGCGAATCACGTCGCGCTCATACGACGGAATATACCAGCGGACGGCGGCTTTGCCCGAATAAACGTTGAAATGATTTGCCCAGAAATCGACCATCACTTCCTGCAACTGCCGCTCGCTGTAAACGCCGCGCAGGACGCGCGCCGAAATCTGCTGCTGCATAATCTGGTTTGCCGGGCGCAGGTTGTATTGCTCGTAGAGCGCGCGCAATTTTTCCTGCCGCTCGCGGCGCTGCGTCGCGGCAATTTCCGTCTCCGGCTGCTGCTGTTGCTGGTCGGCGTTCGGCATTTGATTGGTCTGCGCCTGATTCCGCTGCTGCTGTTGCGCGTTGCGCCGCCCGCCTTGGAGCATCCGCAGCAGAGCGTTTCCGTTCGGATATTTGGCGAAAATATCGGCGGTCGTCATATCGAGGATTTCAAATCTTTTCAGCTTTGCCTCGACCGCCGCGTCGTTTATCGCCGCCGGATTCAGCTGCTGCTCGATATATTTCTGCAAGCCGACGGCTTTTACCTTTTCGACGTCGCCGGGGCGCGCGCCGTAGCCGAGACGATTCAGAACGTGCAGAATCTTCTGTTCTTCGCTCAAAGCCCTGCGCTTGTCTTTCGTATCGGCAGCGCCGCCGGTTGCGAAAATTGGGCTGCCGAGCGCCAAAAGAAGCACGAGCGCCGTAAATCTGTAAAATAAAGAGAAGTTTCGTTTCATTATCTCTAACCTCTGAAGCTTTATGACCTTGTTCAGTCTTTTCTGAAAATTTAGATGCGTTTCAAGCCGGAAAAGCCGACAAAAAATGCAAAATGCAAAATGCAAAATGTAATTGCTTTCCGGTATTTTGCATTTTGCATTTATCGACGAAGCAACGAACGGCAAACAATCGCTCATCCTAAAAATCGTATTTTCTTCTGATTTAAGCTAAGATAAAAGCAATCTCGATACCGCTTGAGGAATAAAACATAATGAAACGCATTTTTTCAACCTTCCTGTTTTCCGCCGCTTTCTGCGCGCTTTTCACGCTCTCGGCTTTCGCGCAGCAGAATTTGACTTTCAGCGATTTAAACGCCGCCTACACCTTCGATTTGCCGGAAGCGACGTGGAAACAGACCGTTAAGCCGACCGCCGGCAACGGCAACGTCGAATACGTCTACGGCGACCGCCGCGACGGGCATCTGGAAATCCGCAAAATCACGATTTCGTCGGGCGAGCTGCTCTCGGACGTGATTCAGCGCGAGCAGGAACAAAAATTGCAGTTTCTGCCCGGCTACGCTCCCGGAAAGGAAGAAAACTTTGCCGGAGCTTTAAGGGGCAGGGTTTTTAATTTCGAGTATGTCCGCTCAAACAGAAACATCAGCGGCAGATTTTATTTTCTGAAATCCGACGACACGACCGTTTACGTCGTGCGCTTTACGGGCGAGCGCGACAAGCTGAAAGCCATCCGCAACCAGACCGATTCGATTGCCCGCACTTTCAGGCTGAAAGCGCAGACGCAGGCGGCGGACGGCAAATAAGTCTTTCGTCTTACCGGCAGAAGATATGAGAAAGCTGATTTTTGTTTCGTTCTTATTGCTGTTAACCGGCGCTTGCGCGGGCGAGGTCGCTCCGCCGCAAAACATCGATAAGGAATTCCTTGTCGGCTCGTGGCAGATGGTCGGAATGTCGAAGGAAGTAGTTCCGCCGCAGAGTGTCGGCAAATCCGATTTACTGGAAGGACAGATGAATTTTAACGCCGACGGCACGTTCACCGGCGATTTCGTCTACCCGAAAAATCCGGAAAGAAACACGAAGGCTTTCGGAACTTACAGAATTGACGCCGGAATATTAATTATCTCTAACCAGTCGAACGACTCTTTGACCAAATCTGAGCTGAGCGTCAGGGAAAACATTTTAATCGTTAAGCCGCTCGTCAGGGACGGGTTTGTGATGTATTTACGGCGTTCATCTTAATCGATTCCCGCCTGATTCGCATTTATCAGAAACTTTGCGCCGAAAGGTATGATATAACCTTTCGCATTTTCGTCGATTTCCGGCAAAATCTCGTCTAAGGAACGCGCCTTTTGCAAACGCATCCGGCGCGTTTCGCTTTCAGGCAGAGACGTAATGATTCGGACGTCGAAATTCTCGGCTTTTTTTAATAAACTCCACGCGGTCTGCCCGTTGACCTGATAGCTCTCGCACAATTTTTCGGCTAATATCCGGCTGTTTTCCGCTTCAAACCAGTTCAGAAAATCTTTTCTTCCGATGCCGTCGGCGCATTCGGCGAGAAGGATAATCGTGCCGCCGTCCGCGCACGCCTGCGACGCGGTTTCCAGAGCTTTATGCGCTTGAATCAGGTTGATGTCAAAGGGAAAGCCGCCGCAGGAAACGACGACGATTTCTCGCTTTTCCGCGATTTCGATTGTGTTTCGCGCCGCGTAAGCCTCGCAAGCCTTTTCGTGAGCCGCGCGCCAGTCGCCGCAGAATAAATCAGTCGCTTCGCCGCGGTCGTTGACGAAAGCGTTAATGGAAAACGAGGGATTTATCTTTTCGACGACTTCCAGAAAGGCTTCGTGAACGGCGTTTCCCTTCAGAAGCCCCGCGCCGACGCCCGCGCGGCGCGATTTCGCCGCGCAGTCGAAGGCGAGCCGATGCGTCTCGTTAATCGTCCGCGACGAAGCCAAGCCCGGGCAAATCAATTTTCGCCCGCCCGTAAACCCGGCGAAATAATGAAACGTGACGCCGCCGACGATGATAACTCGGTCGTGTTCCAGCAGAGCGCGGTTCAGCTCGATTGGAATTCCGCCGCGCGTTTCGCCGAGCTTCCGAAGCAGAACCAGATCGCGGGCGTTGTGGTTTAAAGTCTTGATGCGCTGCGCGATAAACGGCGTCAGGATTTCCCGCTTTTCCTCTTCCGTCACGCGGCGATGAATGCCGGTCGCGAAGATGATGCGAATGTCGTGCGCAGGCGTCCCGTTCGCAATCAGGCGGCGGACGAGCAGATTTACAATCTGACCGCTCGCCGTCCGGCGCGTCGCGTCTGGAACGACGATTAAAACCGTTTCTCCCTGATTTATAATTTCTTCGAGCGGCTTTGAATCAATCGGATTATCGAGCCGGTCGCCGATTTCGACGTCGCCGAGCGGCGGCGCGTCCCTTTTCGAGTCGCCCAAAATTTGAAACCGGGTTTCGTCATAATCAAACGAAACGCGCGTCTGACCGTAGCTAAGCTGGATGTTCGGCATAAAAATCTGCGGCGGATTCGTTCTCTCCGGCTTCCGGTTTTAATTGTTTGCGGTTTTTACTCTGACTTCCGACTCGAAGCATTTTGCGCCCGTGTCGCAGAAGTGAACGTCTTCGTCTTCAAAATCGGGCGTTTCCATCTGAATCGTCAGATGGTCGATGCCGAATTTATCGTGAAGCCGCTGGCGCAGTTTTCTCAAAAGCTCCGCCGGGATAATCCTTTCGTCGTGACGAACGTGCGCCGAGAGGGCTTCGAGCCCGGAGGTAATCGTCCAGATGTGTAAATCGTGAACGCCGTGAACGCCTTCGGTTTCGAGAATCGCCTCCTCGACCGCCGCCAGATTGATGTGCGCGGGCGTGCCTTCCAGAAGCACGTTGACCGATTCGCGTATCAGATTCAGTGCGCTGAAAACGATAATCAAGCTTATCAGCGCGCTGCACACGGCATCCGCCCAGAGCCATCCGAAAGCGACAATCAGAAGACCGGCGACAATCGCCGTCACCGAGCCTAAAGCGTCGCCGATGACGTGCAGCCACGCGCCGCGCATATTTAAATCGTGCTGGTGGTCGCCGTGCAGGACATAAGCGCAGACGATATTGACCAGCAAGCCGCCGGCGGCGATTAAAGTCAGCGACCCGCCTTCGATTTCCGGCGGCGCGCTCCAGCGCTCGTAGGCTTCGTAAATGACGAACAGCGAAATCAACACCAGCGCGACGCCGTTGACGAAAGCGGCGAGGATTTCCAGTCGATGATAACCGAAAGTCTTCTGCGGCGTCGCCGGACGCGAGGCGAACCAGATTGCCGCCAGCGTCAGGCTCAGCGCGGCAACGTCCGTCAACATATGCCCGGCGTCGGCGAGCAGCGCCAGCGAGTTGACCCAGTAGCCGCCGACGGCTTCCGCCAGCATATAAACGAACGTCAGCCCGAGCGCCAGTTTCAGGCGCGTCAATTTTCCTGTGCCGCGCCGCTCGTGTTCGTGGTGATGATGATGTCCGTGATGCCCGCCGATAGTTTTATTTTAAAGTCGAGAGTCAAGAGTCGAGAGTCGAGAGCGCGCGTTTATATCGCATTCCGCAGATGCTTCATCAAACTCATTGTCATTCTGGCGACTTCGTCCAGTAAATTATAAATCTGTGTAAAATTATCCGGGTTTAAATAACCCAAATCAAGCGCGATATACAGATGAGACTGCGTTTCCGCTATTGAGCCGTGCGCTATATTAAGAAAATTCGCAAATTCCTTATCTGAATTTCTTCCCTGTCCTTCGGCGATATTCGCCATAATCGAAACGCTCGCCCGTCTAATCTGGTCGCGCAAACCGAAATCCTTTGCCAGCCTGCCGTCAGACGTTATTTCATATATCAGCTTCGTCGCTTTTCTCGCCTTTTGCCAAGCTTGTATTTCTTCAAATCTCTTAAATCCTGCCATTCCCCTTCTCCTCGCTGTAAGATTTAAAACTGTAAGATTTAAAACAAGCTAGCCGCTAATCCCGGATTCCCGCTCCCGACTCTCGACTCTTGACTCCCGACTAACTAATATTGCCGCAAAACTTTCGCCGAAGCCAGTGAGAGAACGAAGCGGCGGCGATTGCCCTGCTCGTCGCTGATTTCGACCGTCACTTCCGCGGACGGCGCGGAAACCTGCAGGACAAAGCTGCCGTCGCCGCCGGCAAAGGTTTCGCGCCCTAAAATGCGGACGGTCGCGCCGGGCTGAGTTTTCCCGTTGATGCGGTAAACGCGCCCGCCGAGATTTTCGACCTGCCAATCGCCGGCGCTGATAGTCTCGCCCTGCTCGCGCCTGAGAACCGTAAAACGCCACGGCTCGCTCCATTCGCTCGATTGCCCGGAAGCGGCGGTCGCGCGGATTCGCCAGTAATAAGTTCCCGGCGCGGCGTTCGCCAGCAGCAGGCTCGGCGCGGTCAGCCCGTCCGATTCCTTGACCATCCCGTCGGCGACGAAAAACGGCGAGGTCGAAACCTGTAAATGATACGTGCCTCCTGCCGCCGCGCCTTCGGTTTTCTGCCAGCGAAACGTGATGTCAGCCGTGCCGCCCGGCGACGCCAAAATTTGTTCGAGCGCGGTCGGCGCAATTAGCTTCGGCGCGTCCAGCAGCTTTTCCTTCGTCGAGAGCCTGCCGTTGTTGAGCGCGGCGTATTCGTTGTCTTTGATGACGGTTTTCTCGCCGCCGATGTTCGTCTCGACGCCGCCGCGGCTGATGCGGATTTCGCCGCCGCCGGATTTCTGGTTGATGTTAAAGCTGGCGTCCGTCTGCGAAAACAGCCGGTTTTCCGATTCCTTGACTTCGACGATGTTCTGCGAGGCTTCCGTTTGGTTTTCGGTTTTGACGTTGATTTGCCCGTCGCCCAGCGAGACGCGCACGTCCGTGCCGCCGAAAATCGAAGTGCTGTTGCGAATGACGACCGTCGAGTTCGGGCGAATCGAGAGCACCGCGCCGTCAATCATCCGAATCTGCGCCTTGCCGTCAGCCTGCGTCTGAATCGTATCGCCCGCCGTCACGTAGGTCAGCTTCGTCACCTTTTCGGTCTGCCGCGTCGAGGCGCGCGTGATGCGCACGTCGCCCTCGAAGGAAATCAGCCGCGCCGCGTCCTTCGGCGCTTCGAGAC
>JALZHR010000555.1 GCA_030860665.1 Acidobacteriota bacterium | reverse complement strand
ACGGGCGACAGCGGCTTGACGCAGGCGAAGGAACGCCTGAAGCTGGCGGCGATTTTCCAGTTCACCTACATCGGCGCGCCGATGGTTTACTACGGCGACGAAGCCGGGATGAATTCGCCGTCGCTCGGCAACAGCGGCGCAGGTTTGCCCGAAGACGACCCGTATAACCGCGCGCCGTATCCGTGGGCTGACGAAAGCGGAAACCCGAACGTTTACGGTCCGGCGGACAACAACCTGCTCAACTTCTACACGACGCTCGGAAACTTCCGCCGCAATCACCCGGCTTTACGCACCGGCAAGTTTGAAGCCCTGCTGATGGGCGACATCACGCCGAGCGCGACCGACAACAACACTTTCGCCTTCGCCCGCGCGGAAAACAACGATAAGGTCATTGTCGTGATGAACAACGGCTCGACCGCCAACACCGCGACCATCCCGGTCGGCGAGTATTACCCGGACGGCACGATTCTGTCCGACGCCATCGGAAACAACCAGCCGCCCGTCGCCGGCAAAAACAGCGGCAATCTGATGGCGAGCTATACCGTCTCCGGCGGCACAATCACCGTCACGCTGCCCGCCCGCGGCGGCGCAGTCTTAACCGCTCTCGCGCCGACTGCCGCGTCCGTCTCGGTCAGCGGAAAAGTCCTTTCCGCCGCCGGTCGCGAAATCTCCGGCGCGACGGTCACAATCACCGACAGCCGCGGCGAAAGCCGCACCGCAATCACGAACGCCTTCGGCTACTACCAGTTTGAAGGCGTTCAGGCAGGCGAAACCTACCTCCTCGGCGTCCGCCACAAACGTTATCAATTCCTCAACCAGGCAATCAACGTCAACGAGGATTTGACCGACGTAAACATCACCGCGCAGCCGTAAGCGCCAAATCAAAACTAAAAAATCCGCGAGCAAATCGAAATCTGCTCGCGGATTTTTTTATGGAAAACTGTATTTCCGGCGGCGTTTTAGATGTCGTAATACATCGAAAATTCGAGCGGGTGCGGGCGCAATCGAAGGGGCTGGATTTCTTTTTCCCGTTTGTAGGAAATCCAGCGTTCGATCATCTGCATCGAGAAAACGTCGCCTTTCAATAAAAATTCGTGGTCGGCTTCCAGCGCTTTGAGCGATTCGTCCAGAGTTCCGGGTAAGGATGGAACGTCTTTTAATTCTTCGGGCGACAAATCGTAGATGTCCTTATCGAGCGGCTCGCCGGGGTCGATGCGATTTTGGATGCCGTCCAAGCCAGCCATTAATAATGCCGCGAAGGTGATATACGGATTGCAGGACGGGTCGGGCGGGCGGAATTCGAGGCGCTTGGCTTTCGGCGACTGCGAAAACATCGGGATTCGCACGGCAGCCGAGCGGTTGCGGGCGGAATACGCGAGATTGACGGGCGCTTCAAAGCCGGGAACGAGACGTTTATAACTGTTCGTCGTCGGCGCGGCGAAGGCGACGATTGCCGGAGCGTGTTTCAATAAGCCGCCGATGTAGAATTTCGCCATTTCCGATAATCCGGCGTATTGGTCGCCGCCGAAAAGCGGGTCGCCGTCTTTCCATAAGGACTGGTGGCAGTGCATTCCCGAGCCGTTGTCGCCGTAGAGCGGCTTCGGCATAAAGGTCGCGGTTTTTCCGTATTGATACGCCGTGTTTTTGACGACGTATTTGAACATCATCAGGTTGTCTGCGGTGTGCAGAAGATTCGAGTATTTGAAATCAATTTCGCATTGACCGGCGGTGGCGACTTCGTGATGATGACATTCGACGTGGATGCCGACGTTTGCCAGCACGAGCGAAATCGCGTTGCGCAAATCAATCAGCGTGTCGAGCGGCGCGACCGGGACGTAGCCTTCCTTCGGGCGAATGTGATAGCCCATATTCGGCATCATCTCGTTGCCGCTGCGCCCGGTGTTCCAGTGAGCTTCCTCGGAATTGACGGTAAATCCGGCGGAATTCTGGTTGTTGTGATAGAAAACCTCGTCGAAGACGAAAAACTCGGCTTCCGGTCCGAAGTAAACCGTGTCGGCGATGCCCGTAAATTTCAGATAATTTTCGGCGCGCAGCGCGACCGAGCGCGGGTCCAGCCCGTAGCCTTCCTTCGTTATCGGGTCGACGACGTTGGCGATTAAACAGACGGTAGTTTCTTCGGCGAAAGGGTCGACCCAGCAGCGCGACGGGTCGGGCACGAGCAGCATATCGGATTCGTTAATCGCCGCCCAGCCGCGCAGAGACGAGGCGTCGAAGCCGAAACCGTCTTCAAATGAATCCTCGGTCAGTTGTTCTATCGGGTAAGTTAGGTGATGCCACGCGCCGGGCAAGTCCGTAAAGCGCACGGACACGAATTTCGCGCCCTGGTCGGCGGCGTAGTTCAAGACATTTTTTGCGTTCATAATTTCCTTTTTTAATTGACTTAGTGAATTAGTCTTGAAGGAAATTTTCGGCAAATTCGGTGCAAAATACTCTGAGAGTTTACAACAAATTAGCCGGAGCGCAAAGCGAGAAAAAGATTAGCCGCGAAAAGACGCGAAAAAGCACGAAAGAGAACTAAGATTTTCGGTTGCGAACATCACAAACAAAACGAGTATAAAAGAAAAATAGTCACAGATTAACAGGAGATAAGAGAGAAATTTCTGATTCTATTTTGTTTTTAACTGTGCTGCCTGCCGCTGATTTTCTTAAATCTTCTTTCGCGCCTTTTCGCGCTCTTTCGCGGCTAATCCTAAATCGAATCCGGGTTAATAACTTTCGACCCGGATTCGGAAGCGTAGCCGACGGTTTTGCCCTCATTGTTGAGCAGGTGGACTTTGGAAAAGCCTTTTTCCCTGCCGACGCTCATCAGCTTGCCGAGCATTTCCAGTTTTTTATCTTCATTTACCACGTCCCAGGCGGGCGTGACGACGCCGATAAAAGTTTCCTGGTTAATCCGCGCCGTTTGCAGGTAATCCTTAAAGGCGGAGTTTTCCAGATTTACCTTCTGCACGGACGGCGAAGACCGCAGCTGGCTGTGATACTCGACATACATATAAAGCGCGGCGCTCAAAAGAATCACGGCGGTCAGGGCGAAGACCAGCCACTGGCTGATGCCGAAAAAGCCGATTTTCGACGCTTTCGCTTTTTTATGCTCGACCTTTGCCGATTCGGAAACGACCGGATTTTCTTTCGGCTCGTCATTCTTTTTCTGCTCGGCAGGAGCGGCGGCGACGGCTGCGGCGACGGCGGCGGAAGCGGGAATTTCGGTCTTTTCCCTGAGCAGCTCGACCAGTTGCAGCGTTTTGCTGGTGGCGTCAGAAATCGCCTGGTCAAGCAGAAAGCTGTACTGGCTTTCAATCGCTTCGGCGCTCGTGTGCTCGCGTTCTCTCTCCAGCAGCTCGACGTAACGATTGCCGATTAAAACATTGCTTTCGATTGCCGAAGCCAGCACGAGCGGCGCGTAGAATTTATCGCCGACGCTCTCTTTAAAAAGCCGCAGCCGGTTGTAGAAATCCTTTCTCACCAGCTCGTCGAAATCGCCCGCGTCCTGCGCTTCGGCGAGAAAATCGTCGAATTTGACGGTCGTCAGCAGCAATTCCGTTTCGTCTTCGACCGAGTAGAGCGGCACGCTCGCCCAATCGGCGTAAAGCTCGTTAATCTGCCTGACGATGTCGTCGCGGTCGAAAAGCAGCTCGCGGCGCTCGCCCTTGACCTCTCTGGTAAACAGCCGCGTCATAATCATATCGAATTTGCTTCTGACCGATTCGGTGTGCGGCAGATTGCGGTAAAATCTGGCGAGCGCGATGATTGCCTGGTTGCTCAGAGACGGCTTCGTCGTTTCGCAGTAGCGGCGCAGCGCGCTGACCGAAAGATGCTTGTCGCGGTGCGAGAGCGCCGAACACCAGCTTTCGGTTTCCTGCATTAATTTGAATTCCGCCTGGGCGTTTTCGCTGGCGGTCGAGTTTTTGGAAACCTGTAGAAAATCGTGCAGGGCTTTTTTAACGGTGATGTCGTTGAAGGGTTTGGGCAGAATGCGCATCTGCTCGCGCTCGACGCCCGAAAAAACGTGCTCGACCATTTGCAGCGACGTTACTTCGTCAATGGCGCGCCGACGGTAAAACTCCGTTTCGTCAACCTGCACCTTCGCCGCGAAAAGATTTTCCGTCTGCGTCGTCGCGGCAAGCTCGAAATTCGCTTCGCCCACCCGGTCATCGGCTTCATCGTGCCCGGCAAATGAAAAATCACCGGCATTCGTTTCGGCTTCAGGCTCAGGCTGCGGGGATAAAGATTCTTCCGTTGCGCGCTCGTTTGTGAATGATTCTTCCGAAGCTCGGTCGGACGCCGAAAAATCGAAATCCGACGAAAAATCCTGCACCGATTCAAATTCAAATGA
>JALZHR010000549.1 GCA_030860665.1 Acidobacteriota bacterium | reverse complement strand
CAACAACGGCATTTACGAGCTTTGGGCGTTGAATAAGCTGGCGATTGTGACGAACGTCGGGACGCTCGTCCGACCGACGACCAGAGCGCAGTATCAGACCGCCTCGCACCCGAAACCGTATCAGCTTTTTTCGCACTCCGACCAGGTCGCGCAGTATCAGGGCGCGCGCTCCGACACGCAGTCTTTTACGGGCTGGGGCGGGCGCGTCTCCGACCGCCGGACGCAGACGGCGAATCCGAGCGGGCTGCTGCCGATGATTACGTCCATCAACGGCGCGCAGCTTTTCACGGCTGGACAGACGACGCTGCCGCTCGCCATCGCCGCCGCGCCGACCGGGTTGAATCAGGTTCTGAATCCGCAGGGCTTCAATACCACCGCTCCGTCAGTGGCGCGACTGGCGGCTTTTAACAATCTGCGGACGATCGATTTGAATTCGGATTTGGTCGCCGCCGCGAGCCACATTACAAACAGCGCGCTGGCGGCAAACGCGCAGTTGCAGACTTTTCAGGAAGTGACCGTGACCTTCCCGAATTCAAACATCGGCAACCAGCTTAAACAAATCGCCCGCCTGATTAAAAAGAAGGACGATTTGAACGTCAACCGGCAAATCTTTTACTGCCAGATAGGCGGCTTCGACACGCACAATAACCAGCAGAACAACGCGACCGGGCAGGTCGGGCTGCTGGCGACTTTGAGCCAGGCGATGCGGGCTTTTTACGACGAGATGGTCGTGCAGGGTTTGTCCGACCGGGTGACGATGTTTACGATGTCGGATTTTTCGCGGACGATGAATCCCGCCGGTTCGGGCGCGGCGGTCGGAACAGACCACGCGTGGGCGAATCATATGATGGTGCTCGGCGGCGCGGTCACGGCAAGCGATTTTTACGGCGTGAACACGTCGAACGGAACGCCGTATCCGACGCTCGCCTTTAACGGTCCCGACGATGCGGACAGCGGCTCGGGCGCGCGCGGGCGCTGGATTCCGACCGCTTCGGTAGAGCAATACGCCGCGACGCTGGCGCGCTGGTACGGTTTGCCGGAAACCGATATGCCAGCCGTTTTTCCGCTCATCGGAAACTTCCCGACCTCGAATCTCGGCTTTATGCAGCCGTAACGTAACATAACGGGCTGGAAGCCTTCTTTTCATTCAAGACGCAATAAAAAAGGCGAAAGCTCATCGACTTTCGCCTTTTTTATTGCTAACGAGAAACCTTTGTCACTCGTCCGGCTGGTTTCGGAATTCAAAAGGATTTCCGGACGGATAATTTGCTATTCGTCTTCCCTGCCTTCCTTTTTCCCGGCTTTTACTTCCGCCTTTTGCGGCTTGGCGCGCGGATTTTCGGTCGAATCCCTTTCTTCCCACGTCTCGCGAACCTGTTCTTCGACCTTTGCTTCTTTTTCCCGAACCGTGACGGGCGGCGGCTGCGTTTGTTGCTGTGATTGTTCCGGCTGCTGCGGCAGCGTGACGGGCATCGGAACGGACGTCTGCTGCGGTTTTGTTTGCACGGTCTCCGGCATTATAACCTGGTTTTTGAGGTCGAGCCGGGTTCCGTAAATTTTTGCCGTGTTGGCTATCTCGTCGGCTGAAGCGGTCATTACGCGGTCGGCGAGTTCGCCGCCGATTGATTTTCGCTCGCCGCTCTGCCCGTAGATGATAACTTCGCGGCGACCGTTTGCGGCGGTTCTGACGAGAACGTAGTCCAATCGCGAATGTCCTTTGAAATAGCGTTTTTCCAGCTTGTTTCCGAAACCGTCGTGCATAACGGTAACTTCCGAATTGTCACCCATTTTCTGCGGCGGCGCCTGCCAGCTCTGCTGCGCGGTAACAACGGCTTTCCCGGTTTCTTCGAGCTTTATCTCATCCTGTTTGACTTCGACGACTTTTTCTTCGACGCTCAAATCCACGACCGCTTTCTCTTTCCGGGCGCACGAGGCGGCAAAACAAATCGCGCAAACGACGACGAACAGCAGTAAATTCTGTCTGAAATTCATATTATTTTAGTTTTGAAGAAAGATTGGAGAAAAAAACAAAGGAAAAAGCCGGGAGTGAGCGGGGCTTGCTGCTGTTGTGGTTGTGGTTGCCGCTGCTTTTTCCTTTGCCGGGTTTGTAGTTTTACGTCTATTTTTCAGCCACGCCCTGTACGAAGTTGCTGACGGCGATCATTCCGTTGGCGACGGCGCTGGAATTATAGCGCATCTGGGAGTTACCGCCGCCGCGCGTGTCGAACTGCGGAGGGATAAAGCCGCCGTTGATGTTGTTTTTATCATACGGCGCGACCACCATATTTCCGGTTATCTCGCCGCCGCCCGTGCCGCTGCGTCTGACGCCCTGCGCGCCGGTCACGATTATCAGCCCGTTAAAATCGAAATCGCCGTGCAGCGTAAGCTTGCCCGTGCAAACCAGAAGTCCGCCGCCCGCGCCGCTCAAGCTGACGTCGCCGTCAACGAAAGTGATGCCCTTGGCATTGGCGTTATCTCCGAAATTCGTAGGAGTTTGTCCCGCGGCGTAATACGTTCCCGAAGCTTTAGCGACGACTTTCAGGCTTTCTATCGTGTCGTTCAGATTTTTGGCGCTTTGCAGCCAGAACGGCATTTCCTCGGTGACGTTGGCGGGAAAACCGGCGATGTCCGTCTTGCAGTGCCTGCCGCACAAAACCGTATCTTCGACCGTATCGAGATTGGCGGCGTTGGTCGTGCCGATTGACGGAATCAGCATATTGGAAACCACGTCGTCGCCGGAATATGTGACGTTTTGCGAGTTGCCCGGCTCAAATAGAAAATCGGGCGAGCCGGTTTTCGATTTCGGTCCGATGAGCGTCAGTGTCGCGGGCGCGGACAAGCCGTTAAAGAAATTTTTCTGCACGACGGTTTCCAGTTGCTTACGCGCGCCGCGCGGACCGTAGCCGACGGCGCGGACGACGACCCGGGTCGGCTCGGGCGGCGTCATCGAAACGCTGACCGGCGTCGAGCCGGAAGAAACGTTCGGCGCGTTCGGCGTCATTTCATAACCGATTTTCGGCGGAAGGGGCGTCAGGGAATTAACGTAGTTGACGCCCTGAATCGTAATCCAGCTTCCCATCAGGCTAAAGACCTGTGAATCGTATAAAAGCGTGACGCCCGCCGAATTGCTTTTAATCGTTCCGCCGGGCAATATCAAGCCGCGGACGATACGCGTCGCCTGATACGGCGAAAGCATATTGACGACGATTTCAAAACGCAGGCTCGTCGTAAGAATCACGCCGTTGGCGTCGCCGAGATAAGATATCTGAAATTTACCGATATCCGTATCGACCGAGCCGGAATTAATCGTCACGGTTTTCGGCGAGGGCGAGACGGGAAGATATGAAATCGTCGCCACATTCGTGCCCGAAGTTATGACGTATGAGCTGGAGAGCGTTCCGTCCGGGTGGACGATGCGCCCGGTCGTATTATACGAGACTGCGTTTCCGATGTTGTCCGGGTCGGTCACGCTGACGCTGAACGCCATTCCGTCTTCGGGGTTGTAAGTTCCCGAGCCGACGGTCACGCGGTCGGCGACCGCCTGTCCCGGCGGCGTGTAGTTGTAATTAAGCCAGCGCGAAAGACGCGCCGTCGGGCTCGTATCGTTCGAGCGATTTGAAGTGGCGAGAGTGACCGCTTTGCGAAAATCGATTCTATTAACGGTCGGGTCGGGTGTCGGCGTTGCCGTCGCACCGGCGGCGCTCGCGCTGGTTTCAATCAAACGCAGAGGATTGAGCCAAGCCAAGCCCTCGCCGCCGTTCGCGTTGTTCGGCTGCGGCTCATTCAGCGAAGCAATCGGCTCGTTTGCCTCCGTATTTCCGCGCAGAACGTTCAGCGCCGATTGAATGCCGCTTTCGGCTGCGTAATAAGCCTGCTGCTCGGCGACCGAATCGGTGACGTTCGCCGTGTTCATCGACGATTCCAGCAGAAGCGCCGCGCTCGCCACCAGCAGCAAAAACGCAATCATCAAAACCATGACCAATGCCGCGCCGCGCTCGCCCGTGCGGTCGCGTTTCCCGGTCTGCAATGTCTTTTTCTGTTCCATAACGGCTCTCCTTTGTTTTCAGAAGGCTTTCTTTTTCTTCAAATGTTTTTAATAAAAAAATCAATATTGATTCCGCATATAATCCGAGTTTCGCAGCGTGACGTCCGACGTGAATTTGACGGTCTGGTTGTCGGGCTGTCCCTGAACCGGGTCGAGCTGAACGGTGACGGTGATTCTGACGCGGCTCGTGTTTGCCGTCGGCGTCGTCCCCTCGGTCGGCGTCGAGTTGCTGCCCGTGTAATCGAAATACTTAAAATTGACGTCGCTGATTCGGTTGACGACGACCGAAGTCTCGCCCGACGCCGTGCCGCAGTTGGCAGGCGTGGTCGGGAAACGGTCGTATCGGACAATCGAGCGCGAAGCCGAGTCGAAAAAATAGGTAACGTCTTCGCCCGGGTCGCAGGTGACGCTGTTCGTGTTCACTACGTTCGAGCGGAAATGCAGCCGCTGCTCTCCCGAATCGGCGTAAACGATTCCGTTGTTCGTCAAGCCGTAGCCGGAATTGGCAATCTCGCGCGACATCACGTTTAAGGCGGCTTGCGCCGAAGTAAGCGCATCAGTGCGACGGCTTTCCCTGGCACGCGTACCGAGCGCGCCGCTAAACAACGTCGCGGCAATCGCCATCAAAATCAGCGTGATGGTCATCGCGATTATCAGCTCAAGCAGCGAAAAGCCTTTTTGTTTATGCTCGCTGGCGATTTTCATTTTAATTCTTCCTTTAGTTTGACCTGACGCGTCGCAAAAGAACCGTCGCCGGGACGGCGGTCTGCCAGCCCGGCGTCGGGCTTTCGCTCATCACTCTGACGGTTATTTCCTTTAAGGTTTTCGACGTATCGACCTGCACGCCGGCTGTATACGGGTCGTCGTCGACGGTAATATCGACGCGAAAACGATTTCCGTCCGCCGCCGTGATGATTTCCGGCGTTTTCTCGCCGCCTCTTAACACCAAATCCGTAGAGGTGGGCGTGAATTTGGCGCTGCGCAGCTCCTCGACTTTCTGCTGCAAAATCGAAAGCGCCTGCGAGCGCGAGTTGTTTCCGGCGTTGTAATTGACGGCGTAAGTAAAGGTAAGAAAAACTCCGAGCAGGGCGACCAGCAAAATAATCATCGCGATGATGACTTCGATTAACGAAAAGCCGCCCTCGCTTTTCGTTCTGATTTTTCGTGCTTGCCCGCTGCTCGCGCTGGCGCAAGTTTTTTTCTTTTCACTTTTCATATTCGGACTGCTGATAAAACTTCCCGACCGAAATCTTCTTCTTTCTCTTCGGTCGGCTTGCTCGTTATTGATTGTTGCCGTTGACATAAACCGTATTGCTGATTTGGGTGTTTCCGGCAACCGTCGTGATATTGGGCGCGCTGATGTTCGAGAACGTCGAGCCGCCGTTCATCATCGCGACCGTTCCGGTCGGCGTGATGGCGATAACGGTCGAATTGTTTGCGTTGGCATTCGCCGTCGTGCAGCCGGCGTCGCAAATGG
>JALZHR010000526.1 GCA_030860665.1 Acidobacteriota bacterium | reverse complement strand
GCATATGGTCGAGCGCGACAATCGCCGTCGCCGGAACCAGCACGCGCCAATCGCGGTAGAACGAAAGAAAAGCCAGCGAGCCGAAAATATGAAAATGCGTTTCGATGCGCCCGCCCGTCAGGTGAACCAGCAGGCTCGACATCAGCATCTGCCCGACGGCAATCGTGTAACGCGTCAGCCGCTCGCCGGGGCGCGTCACCGCCAGCAGAATCGGGAAAAAACTGATGATGCCGCCGAGAAAAATCGCCGCCCAGACGTGCAGGTGAATGTCGCTTGTCTGTCCGATCCAGGTTCGCGGCGAAATCAGCAAAGCCGCCGCGATGCCCGCCAGCCACTGAACCGCCATCAGAATCGCAAACATCCGGTCGGTCTGCCGGTAAATCTGCTGCTGATGCTCGGCGTAGATTCTTTCTACTTGTCCTTTAATAGTGCTTTTCATTTCGATTTGCAGGCTCACGTCGACCGACCGGCGCTTCGCGGTTTATTGCGTCTTTTCCATCAGCTCGCCGTCGTGACAATCCTTTTTATGCAGCGGGCAACCGAAAACAGCCGTTTCCGCCGTTTTATTAAGACCTTCTTCTTCTTCTACTTCTTCTTCCTTTCTCTCGCCGGTAATGATTTCAAAAATGGCGCGGCTTCCGGCATTGTCGCCCTCGTGCCCGCGCGAAGCGGTGATTCCGCCGCCGAATCTCAGATTTCCGGCGCGGTCGTAGACGAGCGCCAGCCCCGACGTCTGCGCGCCGAAAATTCGCGTTTCGCGCTCGTCCTCGTCAATCAGGACGCGCACGTTCGGAATCGCCGCGGCATTGGCGCGCAAATCGGTTTCCGTCCACTGCTCGCTTTCGCCTTTCGGTTTGATAAAAACCACGATCGCCTGCAAGCTGCCGCCCGTGTCGGTCACCAGCCGCGCCAGCTCGCGCAAACTCGCCCGCGTGCACGGGCATTTCGGATGCGCGAAAAAGACGAGCGTCGCGCGGCGAGCGTCGCGCCCGATTCGGCTTTCCGACGGGAAAACCGTCGGATAAGAAAGATTCCCGGCGGCAGGCGTGTTTTCGTATCGCGCCAGGTGTAAAATGCCCGCCGCGACTACCGAAAGCCACAACACAGCGCCAAAGGAAAGCAGAAGTCTCATAGAAAAGTCAGCGTTTATACAACAATGAAAATTCGGGTAAATATGAAGGAAAATATTAATTGAAAAGCTAACCGGATAGTTTCTGAGAGAAACAGGTCGGGAAAAGAGAGAGTTCCCACAATTATTTTAAATAAACCTGTAAAAATAAGCAAGCATTAAATTTCGCGGCGCGTGAGACCGACCGTTTGAGGAAAGCGCTTAAGGAGTTTTAGACGGAAACAAGAGAAAGGAAATTCTAAATTCTAAATTCTAAATTCTAAATTATCGCGGAAAACATTTTCCGGATTAATTCAGAATTCAGAATTCAGATTTTAAAGTGTCCCTTTTGATTATTTACCGTTTCCCTGATTTTTGTGCGAAACACTTCAAGGATTTAAAACAAAAGCCGCCAAAATCCCGGATTGACGACTCGCATTACAAAGAAAACCATTAAAGTTCGTTGGGATAAAACGACTTTAATGGTTTTTACTAACGGACTGATTCGGGTGCCGCTTCGGCGGCGCTTTAACCGTCGGCTGTGTTCTTATCCAGAAATATGCGGTAAGCCGCCGAAAGCGCGATTGCGCCCAGAACCGCGCACAGCAGGTTGAGCATAAAGCTCGGCAGGGTAAAATCTTCGGGCGAGTTTCCGGTTCGGAAGCCGAAGCCGAAAATAAAACGACCGATGACGCCGCCGATAATCGAGCCGCCGATACCGAGCAGCAGCGTCGTCCACATCCCGCCCGTGTGCCTCGACGCCATCAAAAATCTTGCAATCAAACCGACAATCAAACCGAAAATTATCCAGGAAATTACCGTCCACAATATCTCGTTTGCTCCAAACATACGTTTCCTCTTTGCAGTCTCCTTTTAAAAGTCTTCCGTCGCGCAGCCGAAGCGGGCAAATTGAACGCCTTCACCCGATTGCGCTTTTCAAGTGTCTTTTATTGTCCAACTTTTTCTCCTGCTTGGCAATATTTTTCAGCTCGTAAAGCTTCATCAGCGCCTCGACCGGCGAAAGACTGTCGGCGTCGATTTCCGACAATTTTCTTCGCAGCTCATCATCGAACTGACTCTCGACTCCTGACTCTCGACTCTCGACTTCCCCTTCGTATTCCTTTAAAAGCTCCTCGGCGCGGCGAACGACCGGATTCGGCAGACCGGCGAGCTTGGCGGCGTAAACGCCGTAGCTTTTCAGCGCGACGCCGCGCGAGATTTTGTATTTAAACGTCAGCTCGCCCTCGCTTTCCTCAATCTCGACGTGCAGATTTTCCAGATGGGGCAAAACGCCTTCGAGTTCAGCCAATTCGTGATAATGCGTGGCGAAAAGCGTCCGCGTTTTTAGCTTCGGATGATTGTGGACGAATTCCAGAACGGCGCGGGCGACCGCCAAGCCGTCGAAGGTCGAAGTTCCGCGCCCCAGCTCGTCGAGCAGAATCAGCGAGCGCGGCGTGGCGTGATGCAGGATTTCCGCCGTCTCAATCATCTCGGTCATAAACGTCGATTCGCCCGCGCCGATGCGGTCATACAAACCGATGCGCGTGAAAATTCGGTCGCACAAGCCGATGACGGCGTCGTCCGCCGGAACGAAACTGCCGATTTGCGCCAGCAGAACGATTAAAGCGATTTGCCTTAGATAAGTGGATTTGCCCGAAGCGTTCGGTCCGGTAATCAACGCGATATTCGGCGCGCCGTTGCCGCCGAGCGCCGAATCGTTGGCGACGAATTCGATTAACTGGTCGCGCAGAATTTTTTCGACGACGGCGTGACGCCCGTTTCTGATGCGCAAAAGCGAGGTTTCGTTTACGGTCGGGCGCGAATAATTCAGCTCGTCGGCGGCGTCCGCCAAGCCGATAATCGCGTCAAGATAAGCGATTGTCGAAGCGGCGAGCAGAATCTGCGGGCGGGCTTTCCCGACTTCGGCGCAAACCTGCCGGAAAAGCGAGTTTTCCAGCTCGCCGATTCTCTCTTTCGCGTGCACCACCAAAGATTCGTGTTCTTTCAGCTCGAGCGTGATGAATCTTTCCGACGGGACGAGCGTCTGTTTGCGGACGTAATCGTTCGGCACGAGATGCAGGTTCGATTTCGTCACCTCGATGTAATAACCGAAAACCTTGTTGTAGCCGACGCGCAGGCTTTTGATTCCGGTGCGCTCGCGCTCGCGCCGCTCCATTTCCGCCAGAAAGCCTTTGCCGTCGTAGAGCGTCGCGCGCAGCTTGTCGAGTTCTTCGGAAAAGCCTTCGCGGATGATTCCGACCTGTTCGGCGTGGCGGTTCGGCAGTTCCTCGCTGATTGCCGAATCAATCAGCTTCGCCGTAATGCCGCAATCCGGCAAATGCGCGAGCAGTTGATTGAAGCGAACCGTATCTTTCTGCAAAATCCGCTTGATGCGCGGAATCAGCTCAAGACTTTTGCCGAAAGCGCGAAGCTCGTAAGCGGAAATAAAATTCGCTCTTGCGCGACTCGAAAGGCGCTCCAAGTCCTTTATTTCCGTGAAGATATGCGCCAGCTCATTTCTTTCGCCCGGATTGTCTTTAAACCACGCCACGTGTTCCTGTCTGCGATAAATCTCGGTCGTATCGAGCAGCGGCTGGCGCAGCCAGCGACGCAGAAGCCGACCGCCCATCGCGGTTTTCGTGCGGTCGATGACGGACAGAAGGCTCGCGCCCGCCGCGCTTTCAAAAATTTCCAGACTGCGCAGAGCGTGCGCGTCAATCAGCATAAAATCGCGGCTGTCGTAGCTGGTCAGCCGCGTCAACTGCTCCGCCGTTCCGGTCTGCGTCTCGTAGAGATAGGCAATCAATGCGCCAGCCGCCGAGGTGGCAAGCGGCAGCTTTTCCAGCCCGAAAGGCTGCAAAGTTCTGGTGTTGAAGTGATTGAAAAGAGTTTTACGCGCCGCGTCGAGCGAGAAAATTCCGGCGTCCAGACGCGTGACAAAGGTCGGCAGATTCTGATTGCTGAAAGTTTCTTCCGTTTCGGCAAGCAGAATTTCAGCGGGCGCGAGCCGCTGGAGTTCGGTCAGGGCGTCGGCGTTTTCGATTTCGGTCGCGGCAAAATCGCCGGTCGTCACGTCGGCGTATGCGATTCCGGCGCGCAAGCCGTCGCTTGTGAAAGCGCACAGGTAATTGTTCGTTTTGCTTTCGAGCAGGCTCGGCTCGATGACCGTCCCGGCGGTGACGATGCGGACGACTTCACGCTGAATCAGTTTTTTGCCGTCTTTTCCCTTGACGGGCGTCGTGCTCGTCTGCTCGCAAATCGCCACGCGATGCCCGCGCGAAATCAGCGTCGCCAGGTGGCGTTCGAGAACGAAATGCGGCACGCCCGCCAGCGGCACGCGCTCGCCTTTGCCCATCGAGCGCGAGGTGAGAACGATGTCCAGCTCCTTTGCCAGTAGCTTGGCGTCGTCGTCGAAAGCCTCGTAAAAATCGCCGAGCCGGAAAAGCAGAATCGCGTCCTGATGTTTGGCTTTGATTTCGAGATACTGCCGCCGAATCGGCGTTTCCGCTTTCATAAAAATAATTTTCGCACCGAGTGCATCGCACTTTACAGAGAGTGTTTAACTTCAAATTACACGAATTAATTAAAATTGCAAAGCCTTTATTTCACGGTTCTTTCGGGCACGCCTTGCGGTCGGAGTTATCTCTCCAGAAATTTCGGCAGGATTTCCGCGATTGCTTTTAGATTTTGATAAATGCGGCTCAGCTCGGCAAAGCTCAGAATCGTCAGAACGTCGGCTAATTCGTGAAATTCGCGTTCGAGCGATTGCCGGGCGCGGTTTGTGTCGCGCTCCGAGGCGAGGACGAGAAACGGCTTGGTGCGCTGCGCGTCGTGCGCGCGTTTTAATTTGGCGAAAGCCGAGTCGATATTGCCCTTGCTCTGCACCTCGAAAATGTGCGAAAGCCTTTGCGCCGAACGCTTTTCGCGCCACACCACGTCGTAATATTCAAACTCGACTTCGGCATAATAACCGAGACTGAAACCGATTTCGACCAGCATTTCCTGATTCTCGCGGTGATTTAATTCCTTTTGCTCGGGCTGCCGCAAAATCTCGAAGCCTTCGGTCTCGCTGGCGACGGTGCGCCTTCCCTTTTCGGTCAGATTCCAGAAGCCGCGATTGCGCTCTAAAAGTCCTTTTTCGTCTAGCTCTTTTCCCGCTTTCTGAATCAGCTTGCGCCAGCTCGCTATCGTTCCGTTCCGGATTCCGCGAATCTCGACTTCGGTCAGCTGCGGGAAATAAGCCGTCAGCCGCTCGTATAAAAAACGCACGTCTTCCGCGCCGCCGATGGCGTATAACTCCTGCAAAACGGGCATTTCGACGGCTGAAGACTTTGGAAAAGGCATCCTGGAATTTTAGGTTTTAGATTTTCGATTTTCGATTTGTTTATTTTTAAACGATTTTCTCGTAATCATCAAATGCCTTTGCCGTAATGTCCGATTTTAAAGCGTCCAGAGTTTCGGTCAGGCTGCGCTCGAATCGCGCGGTCAAAGTCTTTGCATCGAAGTTTTTATCAGCGGAAATCAACTGCGGCTCGGCGATTTTCGCAAAAATTTCCGGCTTGAAGTCGTCTAGAAACTCGTAGCGAATCGCAAAAGGAATCGCGGCAACTCTTCCAGCCTTTTCGATGATGCGCGAAACGCCGTGATAAAAATTCAGCGGTCGGCGGTCGTTCGGCAAAATCTCGCCCTGCGGAAAAATCCACAGCGTTCTTTTGTGCGGCGGCGGATTTTCTTTCAGCAGATTTGCCGCGTATTCAATGCTTTTCAAAGCCTTTCGCGGATTTTCGCGCACGACGGAAAAAGCTCCGAGACGACGAAAAAGAAACAGCTTTTTGAGCTGCTTCTCCTCCATCATTATAAAACTGTCCAGCCGAGCCGCGCGCGAAACCTCGAAAGCGACCAGACCGTCCCACCAGCCGGAATGATTGGCGTAAACCAGCAAAGGCAAATCGTGATTTCGATTTCTAAAAAAATCCAGACCGCAAACGCTAAGCGAATGAAACCGTCGCTTGAACAGATTACGATTATAAACGGCGTAAATTTCTTCAAACCAGCGGCTTTTCCTCGCTTCGAGCATAGAATGAATCGTGAATCGTATATCGTGAATCGTAAATCGAGAAAGAGAATAATGAATCGTGAATCGTAAATCGTAAATAGAGAAAAAGAATAATGAGTTAAACGCAGGAACGGAAGTTCCACAAACTACCATTCACGATTTACGATTTACGATTCACTCTTATATATTCGCGGAACGCGCGGGCTGATGCCGCAGGTTACTTCATAGGAATTTGTGTTGCAAAGCACCGCCAGTTCGCGTGTTGTGACTTCTAATCCGTTCTGCTCGCCGATTAAAATCACTTCGTCTCCGACGCTCGCGTCCGGCACGTCCGTTACGTCAATCAAAGTCCAGTCCATCGAGACGCGCCCGGCGACGGCGGCGAATTTCCCGTTTACGATTGCCCGCGCGCGATTTGTAAAGCCGCGCATATAGCCGTCCTGATAGCCGATGGGAATCGTCGCAATCAGCGAATCTCTTTCGGCTCGCCAGGTGCGACTGTAGCCGACGGTTTCGCCGCGCGGCACGCGTTTGAGCAGCGAGATTTTCGTGTGCAGCGTCAGAACGGGCTTTAAGACGGGCGGGTCAGCGTCTTCCGGCAAAACGTCCGCCCAGAAGCCGTATAAAATGCCGCCTAGCCGTACCATATTGCCTTTTGCGTTTTCAAAAGCGATTGCGCCGGGCGAGTTTGCCAAATCCTTATACGTCGGGCGAAAGCCTTTTTCGTGAAAGATTTCCAGCGTTTCGTTAAAGCGCCTGATTTGCAGGTTCGTAAAATCGGGGTCGCTGTCAGCCGCCGCGAAATGCGTCATCAAACCGTCAACTCTCAGATTGCTAAACCTTTTTAATTCTTCGGCAAATTCCCGGATTTCGTCAAAGCGCACGCCGACGCGATTCATTCCCGTATCGACTTTGACGTGAATATCGGCGATGACGCCCTGTTCAGCCGCCGCGCGGTTGAATCTTTCGGCGTTTTCGAGCCGAAAAATCGCAGGCGTCAGGTGATATTCCAAAAGCTCCTTTTCCTGTCCCGCCCAGAAGCTGCCGAGACACAGGATGTGCTTGCGGATGCCGTTTCGCCGCAGCTCGCAGCCTTCTTCCGGCAGCGCGACGCCGAACCAGTCGATTCCCGCCCGCTCCAGCGTCTGCGCGCAGCGCAGCGCGCCGTGACCGTAAGCATCGGCTTTGACGACCGCCATATACTTGATATTTTCGCCGACGCGTTTTTTTACCGATTGCAGGTTAAAGGCGAGATGGTCGAGATGAATTTCTGCCCAGGTCGGACGGTTCATAAAAGGGTAAAGGATAAAGGATAAAGGGTAAAAACCAGGGAATTGATTTTACTTTATCCTTTATCCCTTAGCCTTTACCCTTTTAAATTACCAGTTCTTTTTTTCGCGCAGATTCGTGATGTGCGCTGTATGGTGGCGGCTGTGCCAGGCATACATCGCCGTTAAATATTCCAAATCAATCAGCCCGTGGTCGGGATGATTCAACTGTCGCCTGAAGGCTTCGTCAGACAGCGAAGCCAGCAGGATAAACAAGCGTTCGTGCAGGGCGTCGAGCAGCTTGAGCGAAATCTCGACCGGCACCTGCGTGACGTCGGTCGTCTCAGCCCAGTCGGCTTCCTCATAGGTTTTTATCGTCGGCTTGTCCTCGGTCAGCGCCAGTTTGAAACGCACGAAGCTGTTCATATGGCTGTCGGCTATGTGGTGAATCAATTGATGAACCGTCCAGCCGCCTTCGCGATACGGCGTCCGCAGTTGTTCCTCGTTCAGACCGGCAATCGCCTGCCGCAGGCGCACGGGCAATTCTTCGATAGCCTGAATCGAAGCGACGCGCGCGCTCGCTCCGGTCGCGGCGTCGAAGGAAAATTTTCCAATCGGGTAACGTAAATCTTCGCTCATTTTACTCTCCAAAATAATTCTCGAAGCGGGTAAATTCTTTCAGAAAAGCCAGTTTGACCGTGCCGGTCGGACCGTTGCGCTGTTTTGAAATGATTATTTCCGCGATTCCGGCGTTTTCTTCCGTCGGTTTGTAATAATCGTCGCGGTAGATAAAGGCGACGACGTCGGCGTCCTGCTCGATGCTGCCGGATTCGCGCAAATCCGACATCATCGGTTTCGGCGGATTACGCGCCTCGGGCGCGCGAGACAATTGCGATAGCGCGACGACCGGCACGCCGAGTTCTTTGGCTAAACCTTTCAGCTCGCGCGAAATCGCCGATACTTCCTGCTGGCGCGATTCCGACCGCTTCGAGCCGGACATCAACTGCAAATAGTCTACGACAATCAAATCCAGCCTTTTCTGCTCGGCAACCAGACGCCGCGTTTTGGCGCGCATTTCCAGCACGGAAATGCCCGCCGTATCGTCGATAAAAATCTTCGCTTCCGACAAAGTTCCGATTGCCTCAGCCAGTCTTCCCCACTCGTCGCGCGTCAGAAAGCCGCTTCTGAAACGATGCGCGTCAACTCTCGCCTCGGAGCTGAGCATACGCATCACCAACTGCTCTTTCGACATTTCCAGCGAAAACACGGCAACCACCGCGCCTTCCATTGTCGCGGCATTCTGCGCCAAAGTCAGACACAAGGCGGTTTTTCCCATTGACGGGCGGGCGGCGACGATAATCAAATCGGTTTGCTGCAAGCCCGAAGTCATCTGGTCGAGGTCGCGGAAGCCGGTTGATAAACCGGTTAAGGCGTGGCTTTCGCGGCGGGCGTATTCCTGAACTTTTGCCAGGACGGTTTCGGCGACCGGCTTGATGTGCGCGAAGCCTTGCCGCGTTCGCTCGTCGGCGAGGGCGAAAATCGCCTGCTCGGCGTGGTCGAGCACGACTTCGGCGTCTTCTTCCTCGGCGAGCGCTTCGCTGGTGATTTGATTGCAGACCTTAATTAAATTTCGGACGACCGCCTTGTCGTGGACGATTTTGGCGTAATGCGCGATGTTCGAGAAATGCGGCAAGCCGTAGGTCAGATTCGTGATGGTCGCCACGCCGCCGATGTTTTCCAGCTGCCCTTCCTTTCGCAGCTCCTCGCCGATGAGAATCGGGTCGATTTTGTCGCCGCGCTCGAACAAATTCGACATCGCGCGAAAGACGCGCCGGTGCAGCGGCGAATAGAAATCGTCCTGGCTTAAAAGCTCGATGGCTTGCGAGATGAGCGTGTTGTCCAGCAAAATCGCGCCCAGGATAACGCGTTCGCTTTCCGGGCTGCTCGGCAGCGGTTTTTCGAGAAATTGTTCGCGCGCAAACTCTGGATTCGGTGATGCCATTTAGCTCAATAGTCAGTGGTCAGTAATCAGCCGTCAGTGAAAGTCCCGTTCGCTGAAAACTGAATTTATATGTTATTGGATTCGACAGAAAAGACTGCAAGGATTCCTGACCTTGCAGTCTTAGATAATAACCGAAAACGGGAAAACAACCAAAGGAATTTCAGAAGAAAATTTCCCGATTTATTTCTCAGCTGAATTTAGGCTTCGGCGGTCGCATCCGGATTCTGATCGGTTCCGGCGTCGGTGTCGCTGGTCGCCGCTTCGGGCGCGTTTTCCGGCGTCGTCGCGACATCAGCAGCAGCAGCAGCAGCAGCGCCGCCTTCCGCCGTGACGATGACCGGAACGTTTAAAGTCACCTCGCGGTGCAGTTTGACCGGAACGGTGTATTCGCCGGTTTCCTTAATCGCTTCTTTCAGAGTGATTTTGCGGCGGTCGATTTCGTAGCCTTTCGCCTGCAAAGCCTCGGCGATGTCCATCGAAGTCACCGAGCCGAAAAGCGTTCCGGCTTCGCCCGCTCTGCGCTCGAAAGTGAGCGTGATGTCACCCATCTGCGCGGCTTGCGCTTCGGCGGTCGCTCTTTCGGTCGCGGTTTTTTTCAAAAGCGCGGCGCGCTCGCTTTCAACCTGTTTGATGTTGCCCTTGGTGGCGAGCGTCGCGATGTTGCGCGGCAGCAGATAATTGCGCGCGTAACCCGCCTTTACTTTGACGATTTCGCCGCGTCCGCCCAAATTATCGACGTCTTCACGTAATAAAACTGTGGTGTTAGCCATTTTATACAATCTCCTTTTGTGATTCGGTCTTCGGTCTTTGGTCTTTGGTCTTCGTTAAGAATAATGCTCAATCCTGAGCAGTAAAAAAATCGAAGACCAAAGCCCAAAGACCGAAGACCGCTTCCAATCTTTAATCTCCGACAAACGGAAGCAGAGCCATCGCGCGGGCGCGCTTGATGGCGCGCGAGATGCGCCGCTGGTCTCTGGCGGAAATGCCAGAGATACGACGCGGCATAATTTTTCCGCGCTCCGGGACAAACCGTCTCAAATAATCGATGTCTTTCCAATCGACGTAATCCGGCACAGACTGGCGCGGGCGGCGGCGGACAAAACGGCGTTGCCCTTTGTCCATTCTCTGCATATCGCCCGCGACGATTTCATTCATTTCAAAATCTCTATCAGCGTCCATTTTATTTTATAAAACTCCTTTCGTTCCTTATTGATTGTCCTGTGCTTCCGCCGCGGCATCCGCGTCCGCCGGTGCTGCTGTTGCTGCGCCGCCGCCGCTGTCGCCGCCTCTGCCGAAACCGCCGCCGCTATTGCGACCGGTGCGGTTCTTCTCGCGTTTGGCGCGCACCTTTTCCGCCGTTTTGCGCTCTTCGTCGACGCGCACGGTCAGGTAGCGCATAATCAAATCGTTGACGCGCATACGACGCTCAAGCTCGGCGATTTCGCGTCCTGAACCTTCGATTTCAAAAAGAACGTAATAACCTTCTTTTTTACGGTTGATTTCATAAGCCAGCTTGCGGCGTCCCATATCGTCCATGCGGACGATGCTGCCGCCCTGGTCGGTAATAATCGTCTGTAAAGTGTCGTTCAATCTCGCGATATCGTCGTCTGCCGCTTCGGGCGTCACGATATACATTACTTCGTATACTCTGTTAGCCAATTTTCTATCCTCCTTTTGGCTTTCCAGCCTCGCTTTTTCAAGCGAAGCAAGAAGGGTTTGGAATTTTAGATTTTCGATTGCCGATTTTAGATTGGATAAGGAAAATACTTTTTAATTTATTGTCTTCGGCTCGCAAAGCCGAATTCCGCTTCCAATCTAAAATCTACAATTTAAAATCTAAAATCAGTTAAATTTCGCCATCGCTTTTTCCACGCCGCCGCTGATGACGGCGCGCACTGCTTCGGCGCTTTCCGTTAAAACTTTTTCGATTGTTTCAAAGTCCGACTTTGAAAACTTTTCCAGCACGAAGCGTTTCGTGTCCGAAATCGGGTGTTCGGGCTGGATGCCGATTCTGAGACGAATAAATTCCTCGGTTCGCAGACAACTGATTATCGATTTCAAACCGTTATGACCGCCCGCCGAGCCTTTTGGTCGGAGGCGAATCCTGCCGAGCGGCAAAGCCAAATCGTCCGTAATAACGATGAGCCTTCGCGCGTCTCTGCCCGGTTTTTTCAGCAGGCAGGCGAGCGATTCGCCGCTCAGGTTCATATAGGTTTGCGGCTTGACCAGCTCGACCGTTCGATTTTCAAACCCGGCGCGCCCCACCAGCGCGCGGCATTCCTCGCGTTTAACCTGCGAATTCGTTTCACGAGCCAGACGGTCAACCAGCATAAAGCCGAGATTGTGTCTGGTCTGCTCGTAAGCCGCGCCCGGATTTCCCAACCCGACAATCAGCCAGTTTTCTTCAAACAGCGAATCCATTCGTTGCGCCCGTCAGTCTTCAGCCAGTCAGCCTGCGAAGAAAAACCTATTCGTCATCTCCGCCTTTGGCGTCAACGACTTCCGGCTCGCCCGCCGACCCGGTCTGCGGCTCCAATTCTTCGTCTCTGACGACGGTGACGGTCGCGATAACGGTGTCCGGCAATTCGTGAACCTCGACATTTCCGGGAAATCTCACTTCCGAAACGTGAATCGATTCGCCGACCTTCAGATTCGTCACGTCGACTTCGATACTGTCGGGGGTGTTCGTCGGGTCGCACAAAACTTTAATTTCGTGCAGCATCACGTTCAGGACGCCGCCTTCGCTTCTGACGCCTTCAGCTTCGCCGACGACGTGAACCGGAACGGTCATCTCCATTTTTTCGCCTTTTACCAGACGGCGCAAATCGGCGTGAACCAGACGACCTTTAAGCGGGTCAATCTGCCTGTCCTGAAAAATCACGTCGCTCGCGCCGACGCCGTCGATGTCGAGCGAGAACACCGTGTTGTGCCCGCTTTCCGAACGTAGAATCGCGGCGACGTCGCTCAAATTAGCGGCAACCGCGACCGGCTCGCCGCCGCCGCCGTAAATGACCATCGGCACTTTGCCCGCGCGGCGCAGCCTGCCCGTGTCGTTTTTCCCGCGTCCTTCTCTTTTTTCTGCTTTTACAGTAACTTTATCTGCCATAATTTTGACCTTACTATTCTGTTCTTCGGTCTTCGGTCTCCGGTCTTCGCCTTTTTTCATTGCTCAACATTGAGCATAAATTTTAACGAAGACCGAAGACCGAAGACCAAAGAACGTCTTTCTTAAATAAACAACGACGAAACGCTGGTTTCATCGTGGATTGATTTAATTCCCTTGGCTAATAATTTAGCCACGCTCTGCACGTCGATTCTGCCTTCGGCTTCGAGCGCTTTAGCCTTTTCGTCGAGCGGAATCGTGTTCGTGACGATTACTTTTTCAATATGCGAATGGCGGATATTTTCCGCCGCGCGCCCCGATAAAACGGCGTGCGTAAAACCGGCAAAAATTCTTTTCGCGCCTTCGCGGTGAATCGCGTCGGCGACCTTGCAAATGGTGCCGCCCGTGTCGCACATATCGTCGATTATCACGCAATTTTTGCCTTCGACCTCGCCGACCACGTTCATCACCTCGGCGACGTTCGCCTTCTCGCGGCGCTTATCGACCAGCGCCAGCCCGGCGTCCAGTCTTTTGGCGTAAGCGCGCGCGCGTTCCGCTCCGCCCGTATCCGGCGCGACGACCACCAAATCGTCGAGCGGGTTATCCTGAAAATATTTGACCATTACGGGCGCAGCGTAAATATGGTCGACCGGAATGTCAAAAAATCCCTGAATCTGCGACGCGTGCAAATCAATCGTCATTATCCGGTGCGCCCCGGCGGTCGTTATCAGGTTCGCCACCAGCTTGGCGGCAATCGGCACGCGCGGGCGGTCTTTTTTATCCGAGCGCGCGTAGCCGAAATACGGAATCACCGCCGTCACGCGTTCTGCCGAAGCCCGCACGAAGGTGTCAATCATAATCAGCAGCTCCATCAGATTCCGGTCGGTCGGCGGACAGGTCGGCTGAATGATGAAAACGTCCGCGCCGCGCACATTTTCCTGAATATGAAAATTAAATTCGCCGTCCGAAAACCGCGTCGTATTCGCCAGCCCCAAATCACAACTGAGATGGCGGCAAATCTCCTCGGTTAAAACAGGATGCGCGTTGCCTGAAAATATTTTGACGTTACCGTTCACGCTCATTGGATTTTCGATTTTCGATTGCCGGTTTCAGATTGGATTCGGATTTTGCTTCGCAGAAACTTTTATTCCGCAAATAAAAATGTCGAGAGAATTTTTCGATGCGATATTTCAAAAATAAAAATCTTCCTTTTCCAATCTAAAATCTAAAATCTAAAATCTAAAATAAAAAAGAC